>CAZLLL010000170.1:0-6554 GCA_964560255.1 uncultured Methylomonas sp. | reverse complement strand
AGACGGGCAAAAAGACTCGCAATATTGGATGATTATTTGTTTCCATCTCCCTTATCCTATCCGTGTCAGCCATTCTGCATGATCACCTCGACGGCCATGCACATAATCAAAATATAAGGTTTGTATCTTTTCGGTAATGGGGCCACGTGTACCCGTACCAATAGCACGATCATCATACTCGCGTATTGGCGTAACTTCAGCCGCTGAGCCGGTAAAAAAAGCTTCATCAGCGACATAGACTTCATCACGAGTGATACGTTTTTCGATCACTTCCAACCCTTGTTCTTTAGCAATGGTCAAAATAGTTTCGCGTGTAATACCTTCTAATGCAGAGGTTGTTTCAGGTGTATATAACACCCCATTACGTACGATAAACAGGTTTTCGCCACTCCCTTCAGCTACAAATCCTTCATGGTCTAATAACAGGGCTTCGTCATAACCAGCACTTAATGCTTCTTGAAGAGCCAGGATTGAGTTAATGTAATTACCATTCGCCTTAGCTTTACACATCGTACTATTAACATGATTTCGTGTATAGGAAGAGGTTCTGATGCGAATACCTTTTTCCATGCTTTCAGCGCCTAAATATGCGCCCCATTCCCAGGCTGCGATCATTACATGTACTTTTAAATTGTCGGCACGTAATCCCATGCCCTCAGAGCCATAAAAGCACATGGAGCGTATATAGGCACTGTCCAGATTATTATGACGAATGGCATCCCGATGTGCCTGATTGATTTCTTTTTTAGAAAAAGGAATTTTCATATTCAGTATATGCGCAGAACGGTATAAACGATCAGTATGTTCAGTTAATTTAAAAATAGCGGGTCCCTGATCGGTATGATAAGCTCTTAAGCCTTCAAATACTCCAGCACCATAATGCAATGTATGAGTCAGGACATGTACCTTGGCATCGCGCCACTCGACCCATTTGCCATCCATCCAGATTTTGCCATCTCTATCATCCATTGTCATCATGTTTGTTACACCTATATTTGTATTTGTTATTATCAATTAGTATCTGGGAATGGGAATCAAATAACGTGTGCATTCTGACTTGTCTTTTTGTTCGCCTTCTGCGTTGCGGAAACAGTTACGTAGCTAGCTATGCGCCTGTTACCGCGCCTTGAAGGCAAACAAAAATACTGCGTCATAATTGCACAACTTATTCAATTCCCATTCCCTGACAGGTACTTAGGAACGTGCACGAAATAACTTGACGCATTCTCACTTGCTTTTTTATTCGTCTTCGCCCGTATAGCAACAGTTATGTAGCCTGTTGCTATACAAACGAAGACAAACAAAAATCCTGTGCAATATGGATAGGTTATTTATTACGAGTTACCTTATTCTGCTGAATATCATAGAAAAAAAACGCCAATAAAACAATGAATTTTATGTGAAAACCAATATATAAGCTAAAATAGCGTTTTCTGAATGTTCTTTTTCATAATTTATTAATGACAAACCCTAAAATCACTTTAAGTGAGCTTGATACTCCATTAAAAGTATTATTTACTGGCTATTTAACGACCGTGGCTATCGGTTACCTATTTGCCCTGATCCAGATTCTATTTACTCACGGTATGGCGGATGGCAAGTTTGGCCTATCTATAGATGATATAGTTTACAGCTACTATGGTAACCGTTCGGGAACTGTTTTAGAAACCAAGCTTAATGGCTCAATGAAAAATAAAGCAACTGAACAAGAAGGCTTTACGATTATCCAGTGGGTTCGGGATGGTGCTGATGAGAAGGAATTCAGCACGCTAAAAATTGATAAAATCATCGAAAATAAATGTGTTATGTGCCATAACAGTGGGGCATCAGGTATCCCAGATTTTGCTGAATTTGAAAACATTAAAGAACTGACAAAACAGGATGAGGGAGCTACTTTTTCATCTCTTACTCGTGTATCGCATATTCATTTATTTGGTATCAGCTTTATATTTATGTTTATCGGGCTTATTTTTAGTTTCTCTACCACTGCATCCAGCACCTATAAAAGTATTGCTATCGGTATGCCTTATGCATTTCTGATTATTGATATTTTATCCTGGTGGCTGACTAAATTATCACCCATGTTTGCTTCATTAATTATGATTGCAGGATCTGGCATGGGAGTCTCATTTGCCTTTATGTGGGTCGTCTCAATGAAAGAGATGTGGTTTATTAATAATCCCTGGTTTTGTGATTCGAATTCACCCTGTCAGCGTACCATAAAGAAGGGTGCAGTACTCTGGTATCAATTGCTTGGTTTTACTGGTCGGGTAATCCGTAAAGATATTTTACCGAAACTTTTGTCGCTATTAAAAGATGGCTTTAACTGGATAAATAACAAAATAAAATAATACCTTTATTTTTTGATTCCACTCGGCACACACATACTTGGCGGTACATAGGAATGTGAATTTTATAACTTGTGCATTTGACTTGTCTTTTTGTCCGTATTCTTTGTTGCGAAAATAGTTGCATAGCTTGCTATGCGCCTGTTTCCGCGCCTCGAATACGAACAAAAATCCTGCGCAAAATGTACAAGTTATTTCATTCCCATTCCATACTACTTCTTTAAGAGAGAAAATAATGCTTAAATCTATACACATGCTGTTTATTCTATTGTCTGTCAGTAGCTTTATCACGCGTGTCATGTTAGCACAATTCAAACCTGACCTTTTACGCATCAAAGTGTTAAAAATTGCTCCGCATGTGATTGATACAATTTTACTACTTAGTGGTATCGCTTTAGTCTTTCAAGGCAACTGGATGGCAGGCGAATTAGGCTGGATATTGACTAAATTAGTGATGTTAATCGCGTATATCGGCTTAGGTATAATGGCAATGCGAAGTGCTGACTTCATGCGCTTGAGTGCTTTTATACTGGCCTTGGCATGTTTTGGGTACATTATTTCGGTTGCCGTGACCAAGCATGGATTTATCTAATTCATGCCCTGCAGTGCCTTGCTATTTTTTTACCGCCTTAGAGTGTGAAGCCAAGCCTTTAATTAATCATTTCAAATTAAAAAAAGACCTTTCCGTTACTGCATTTACAATTTATCGCAATGCTGATATAGCACTGACAGTAACGGGTATTGGTAAAGCAGCAATGGCAGCCGGAGTAGCGTATACCCTAGCGCTATTTCCTACAGATAGTTTGCCAATATTACTGAATGTCGGTATCGCGGGGCACCGTTATTATGAGCTCGGAACTGTTTTTGTAGCAAATAAAATTAGTGATCACGAAACAGGTCGTAGCTATTACCCACAGTTAGTTTGTGCTCCGCCCTGTACTACGCATAGGCTTGTTAGCGTTGGGCAAGTACAAGCTGATTATCCATCCAGTGCGATTTATGAAATGGAAGCGGCTGCATTTTATCAGACAGCGCTTCGCTTTAGTTCCAGTGAATTGATTCAATGCATTAAGGTTATTTCTGATAATAAAGAGAACCCCAGTACGCAAATTAAACCTGCTCAAGTCACTCGCTGGATTAGTGACGCACTATCGTTGATTGAACAATTTAGTCAACAATTAAATGCCTTGGCCAGTTTGCCCCCTGTGTTTCATACAGACAGCTATGCAGATTTAATGACACAGTGGCACTTTACCAATAGCGAGAAAAAACAACTCTATCGTTTGTTAAACAAAAGAGCTGTTTTGTCTGAACATAAGGCGCTGAATGTAAGCGACTTACCGTACACCTCAGCTAAAGAGCTACTAAGTTTCTTAAGTGAAGAGGTTGAAGGATACGCTTTTGGTGGTTTTTAACTGGCATTTATTCTGACTCACATACCTATTCCTAAGTTTCTATTTATGCTGTATTTTACTTAGGAATGGGAATCAAATAACTTGTGCATTCTGACTTGTCTTTTTGTTCGCCTTCTGCGTTGCGGAAACAGTTACGTAGCTAGCTATGCGCCTGTTACCGCGCCTTGAAGGCAAACAAAAATACTGCGTCATAATTGCACAACTTATTCAATTCCCATTCCTTAGATAATATAAAGAACAACTCTAATATTTTCAGCCTGAAATTCTTACATATTTAATCTCTAAAGGTTGCTGCTATTAAAATGTGTTCACGGTATAATTGTTATTTTAATCCTGTGCGGAATAATTATGAAATTAAGTATTTTACGTTTGGCAATAGGCTCAATTCTTTTTATGTCTTTTACTTCTGCTCAAGCTGAAGAATGTGAATTAAAATATACTATGAAAGGCTGGTCGGCCTTTTATAAAAGTTATAAGGGAACAGGGACTGTCAGTTGCCCAAGTGGTAAAAGAGCAAATGTTAATTTAAGTTTACAAGGTGGCGGCTTCACCTTTGGGGCATCTGAAATTACTGAGGGTAAAGGAAAAATTCTAGGAGTAACACAAATTAGTGATATCTACGGTGGCGGATTTGCTATAGGTGGTCATGCTGGATTTATAACATCTATTGAAGGACGTGTGATTCCTAAAGGTTCACACACGATAACATTATCTGGTAAAGGGAAAGGTTACGATCTAGGCTGGTCTTTGGGTAGTTTTAAAATTTCTAAACCTTAAGCCAATATTATTAAAATCGCTTTGGGTTATTTTTACCTGCACATTTCCGCACTGCTCCCTACTGCTCCCTGTGTAATTATATTCTTTAAATTCCGTGCCACTTAAAGACATCAGTTTCAACCATAAAATGGACATTATAGTGATTGGAAGTGGCATAGGCGGGCTAACAGCAGCAGCATTACTTGCAAAAGCAGGTAAGCGTGTTTTAGTCATAGAGCAGCATGATCGTGCAGGGGGTTATGCACATGGTTTTAAACGTAAAAAATATTCATTTGATGCAGGTATTCACCTCACTAGCGGATGTGGTTTAAACGGCTTTAGTGGCGGTCAAGTGGTGCGCAAAGTACTGCAGGCCATTAATATGTATGATCAGATTGAGTTTATCGAAGTCAATCCTTTCGCTTTTATTTCGACACCTAATCATTCGCTCACATTACCGACGACTATAAAGCACCTAGCCAAACAGTTAAGCAATCTGTTTCCTCATCAAAGTCAGGGTTTAAATGATTTATTGATATTATGCCTGCAGTTAACGGAACAGGTCGCTATGGCTGATGATGTTCTTGCTGTAAATGATGTAGCAGAGATGTATTCCAAATTGGACTTATTGTTTAAATATCGCCGCAGCACTTTGGCGAATGTCTGGGATGAATACATTCAAGATCCCGATTTAAAGTGTATTTTTGCTGCTTTATGGCCTTATTTGGGCTTACCTCCAGAAAAAGTTTCGTTTGTTTATTGGGCCAGTATGTTAATGGGCTATATTACTGATGGTGCTTATTACTGTAAGGGCGGATTTCAGAATCTGGCAGATACTTTAGTTGCTGGATTACGGCAAGCAGAAGGAGAAATAATCTTTAAGCAACAGGTAGAAAGAATTGATGTTCGTCATAACCAGGTTCATGGTGTGTTGCTTGCTTCTGGAAAATTTCTTCAAGCGGAGACTGTTATTGCCAATGCTGATATGATGCAGACAGTACATACTTTAGTGGGTCAGGAATATTTTCCAAAACGTTACTTGGCCCGCTTACAGCGTATGCAAGTATCTTGTTCTATCTTTGTTGTTTATATTGCCACTGATCTTGACCTTGTTAAGGCGGGGGCGCATCATGAGGCTTTTTATTATGATAAGTTAGATCATGAAAATAATTATGCTAATGCCCTGCAAGGTGAGGTTTCATGGTTAAGTATCACGGTACCTACTTTAGTAGATAGCAGTCTGGCACCAGAGGGAGAGCATTTACTGATGCTGACGGCTTTGGCTGATTTTGATCAGAGCGATGATTGGCGACAAAGTAAAGAAGATTTTATGCAAAAAATGCTGGATTTCGCGGATAGAAAAATTACTGGTTTAAAATCACATATTCTGTTTATTGAAGCTGGCTCGCCAACCACAATGCAGCGATATACACTTAATAAAAAAGGGGCGGCATATGGTTGGGCCGTATCGCCAGAACAGGTGGGTGCAAATCGTATAGCTAATAAATCACCAATTGATGGCCTCTATTTTGCAGGGCATTGGACAACACCTGGCGGTGGCGTGTATGGGGTTAGCTATTCGGGCGTACAAACCACGCAGAAAATTTTAGGTTTAACAAGGCAGGATGAGTTATGGGACTTATGTGCTAATATTTAATAAGGAATGGAAATTAAATAAGTTGTGCAATTATGGCGCAGTATTTTTGTTTGCCTTCAAGGCGCGGTAACAGGCGCATAGCTAGCTACGTAACTGTTGCCGCAACGCCGAAGGCGAGCAAAAAGACAAGTCAGAATGCACACGTTATTTGATTCCTATTCCTAAGCACTGCATATGTTAGCTAAAACCTTAATAATGCGCATTGGGTCGCGCGGAATAGACTTTAGTTGACACCAATAATTAGTATTATAACAAATGACACGTTTATATCAGAGGTGAAGCAAGTAGGCTCAAGCTTACTCTCCAATGGTTTAAAGCAGAGATTAAGGAGCTGGAAATAAATAATCGTCCAATATTGGGCAGGATTTTTGTTCGTAT
>CAZLLL010000169.1:0-6569 GCA_964560255.1 uncultured Methylomonas sp. | reverse complement strand
CTAACTAGTTTTAGGTAAAAATGAAAGCTGCTAAAAAGCGGACTGAAGTCCGCTCTATATTGATTTAGATTTATGGAAATAATTTGATGCTAATTGAATTTACAAAAATGCACGGATTGGGAAATGATTTTGTTGTTATAGATGCTATACGACAGAACATCTCTTTAACTCCAGAAAAAATTCGCGCTATTTCCGACCGCCATTTTGGGGTCGGTTGTGATCAGCTATTACTGGTAGAAAAGGTCGGCGCTTCTGATGCAGATTTTTGTTATCGTATTTTTAATGCAGATGGCAGTGAAGTGGCGCAATGTGGTAATGGTGCGCGTTGTTTTGCGCGATTTGTACAGGATAAGCAACTATCTAATAAGGATAAAATTTTAGTGGATACCCATGCAGGACAGCTGTCACTCATTTTTGACGAAGATGGGTTAATCACTGTTAATATGGGAGTACCACGGCATACACCCGCGCATATTCCACTCAGCACAGCGCAGGAAGAAAAAAAATATACTGTGGTAGTGAAAGACGTAGATATGACATTTGGTGCCGTGTCGCTTGGTAACCCTCATGCGGTGTTGCAGGTTAATGACACGAATTTGGCGAATGTTAATGAGATTGGAGAGGCTCTGGAAAGTCACCCCTTTTTTCCAGAAAGGGCAAATATTGGCTTTATGCAGGTGATTGATCGTAATACAATAAAGTTAAGAGTGTATGAGCGTGGGGCAGGCGAAACATTAGCCTGTGGTAGTGGTGCTTGTGCAGCTGTGATTATTGGCATTGAGCAACAATTACTAGATCATGATGTTGTCGTCGCATTGCCAGGCGGACAGCTGAACATTAATTGGCAAGGGCGGGGGCACCCAGTTTATATGACTGGGCCCGCGATAAGTGTCTTTGAAGGAAGTATGGAAATATGAATGAACTTGATTCAGTCGCAGTGGAAGCTTATTTGCAGAAGCATCCGGAGTTTTTTAATGAGCACCTGGCCTTATTAGAAAATATTAGCATTCCACACCCTAGTGGTAGTGCCGTGTCTTTAGTTGCCAGGCAGTTAGACCTTTTTCGCCAGCGCCATGATGCCATGGAAGCGCAACTCAATAGTCTGATTGAAGTGGCGAGAGAAAATGATAATGCAGCCAATAAAATGCATGAGCTGACCTTGGCAGTCCTAGAAGCTGATAGCTTAGAAGTCGCTATTGAAAATTTAAATGTAGTTTTAGCCGAATGTTTTTTCGCGGATTTTTTTACAGTAAAAATTATTCGCCCTCAGCAAAAAAATTTAGCTTTAGCAAATTTATTTGTTGAGCCTGAATGTGATGGTTTAGTGCACTTTGTCAATGAAATGCAGAGCAATAAACCCAATTGTGGAAAGCCTACATTGGCGCAAGCCAGATTTTTATTTAGTGATCATGCATTTGAGGTTAAATCTTGCGTTATTATTCCTATGGCATTTACTGAAATAGAAGGGCTGGTTGCCATCGGCAGTCGGGATGAACAACGCTTTCAAACGAGTATGGGGCATTTGTTTTTAACCCAGATGAGTGAAATAATAGGCACCCGTCTGGCGACACTATTAAAGAAAGCCTGAGCCATGCTCAAGTCTGCGCAGCAACAGCAAGCCGATTTTTTACAGCAACTGAAGGTTGAAAAGCGTGCCTCCGAGCATACTCTTAAGAATTACCAGAGAGATTTAAAGCATTTAACCGGGTATTGTATTGCTCATCATATTGATACCTGGAGTGCAGTCACATCAGCTGATGTACTAAAGCATATCGCTGAGCGCCACCGACTAGGCTTAAGTAGTAAGAGTCTGCAGCGCGAACTTTCTGCGCTGCGAAGTTTTTATCTGTTTTTAATGAAAACAGGACAGGTGGAGAATAATCCGGCACAGGCTGTCAAAGCACCCAAGCAAGCCAGAAAATTACCAAAAACACTGGATGTCGATCAAGTGAATGCATTACTAGATGCCAAGCCTGCTTCGATTTTAGACGTTCGTGATGTTGCCATGTTTGAGTTATTTTATTCCTCTGGCTTACGTTTGAATGAATTGAGTTCACTCAATATAACGGATATTGATTTGCCAGATAAGCAATTAATAGTGGCCAGTGGTAAAGGCAATAAATCTCGTTTATTACCGATAGGTGCTAAAGCGGTAGAAGCTATCAAACAATGGCTGAAGCTCAGGCCGGCAGCAAATGTTAACGAAAATGCTGTGTTTATTAGTTTAAAAGGTAAACGCATCGGTAATCGTAATATCCAGTTACGTCTACAGCAGTGGTGCTTAAAAAAAGGCATTCCCGAGCCTGTGCATCCGCATATGTTTCGCCATTCTTTTGCGACACATTTATTGGAATCCAGTCAGGATTTAAGAGCAGTGCAAGAATTGCTGGGTCATGAAAACATTAGTACGACCCAAATATACACGCATTTAGATTTTAAACATTTGGCAGAAGTATATGATAAAGCTCACCCGCGAGCCAAAAAAACCCGTTAGTCTTTTTCAGGCAGATTAATCTCTGCCTATCTGTATTAAATAATGGTACTATGGAGAGTATTTTTTAACAGGATCGTAAAAAGATAGTTCTTAAGACCCATTTTTTTGGGTTTGGAGTATTAACACTTAAATTAGGAATATAAAATGGCAGCAAGCGACTTTTCGGAAGAGGCAGAATCGAAAGGGTTTACATGGTTTCTCGGTGTTATCGCTGCAATATCTGTTATAGGAATTGTAGTACTCGCTGGTTACTGGAGCATTGAGCCTAAGCCCTTCGACGTGGTAGCATACGCCAAATATACTCAGCAACAGAAAGGAATTGCTCCTAATTCCCCTGATGGCTATGTGTATCCTGATGGCTATGTGTTTGGTAATACCTTGGTGCGTATAGCCGAAGTATTGCTATACAAGCCGGGAGGGTACCTGACTAATGACGTGGGTGTGCCTGGGGTCATGCTGGATAATATTCCGGGATGGGAATATGGTGCATTGATTATGTTGCGTGACGGAGCTTCAGCATTAAGAAACCATTTAGCACGAGCGCAATCTCAATCAGCTGAAGACCCTGATTTAGGCAAAGCGGAGCCGTATTTTTATTATGAGCGTAACTCTTGGGCTTTACCATCTACAGAAGCGGAATATCAAAAAGGGATAGAGGCACTGCATTCGTATATGAGGCGTTTAGCAGATCCTACAGATAAAAATCCAGGCCATTTTTATTCCCGAGCAGATAATTTATGGCAATATATAGAGATTATTATCAAACGCCTGGGCGGTATTTCAACGCGTCTGTCAGCCAGTACGGATCGTTATGAAGCCTATGATATTCAACAGAAAAAATCAAATGCAATTTCACAAACAACCTGGATGGAACTGGATGACGAATTTTGGCAGGCGCGCGGTTCATGCTGGGCATTATTGCATATATTAAGAGCTATAAAACATGATTTTAGGCTGATATTAGAAGATAAACGTGCGATGGATACCCTTGATATTATGATACATGAAATGGTAAATGCCTTGGCACCTATTACCAGTCCGGTTATACTAAATGGAGAAGGCTTTGGGGTTTTTGCTAATTATTCTTTAGCAATGGCGAGCTATGTGTCAAGAGCAAGTGCCGCAGCACTGGATCTGCGTGATGTAATGAACAGAGGTTAATCATAAATGCAAGAAGAGTTACAGGATAATTTCAAACAGGTGCAAATCTGGAAGCGTATCGGTTTTATAGTCATTTGTGCGGTCATAGCGGGTGTAGTACGAACCTTGATATACGTCCTGGTTCTATTACAGATTGTAGCAACAGTAATCACAGGTAATGTTAACCGTCATATTTTAGGTTTTGGCCGACAATTAGCGGGTTATTTTTACCATTTAATGTTATTTATGACTTTTAATACAGATGAAGTGCCTTTTCCTTTTTCGGCCTGGAGTCTTACTGAAAGTGTCATTAGCAATAGGGATATAGCAGTTAAATAATAAGTAAAAAATGGGCATGGAATAAGGGAGCTGGAAATAAATAATCGTCCAATATTGGGCAGGATTTTTGTTCGTATTCAAGGCGTAGTAACAGGCGCATAGCTGGCTACGTAACTGTTGCTACAACGCAGAAGACGGACAAAAAGACTAGCAATATTGGATGATTATTTGTTTCCATCTCCCTAAGTTGCTCAACTTATTCCATGCCCATTCTTTAAGTTTATAGCGAAAAAATTTATGTCGATACCGCTGCGTAAAATCATTCATATAGATATGGATGCTTTTTTTGCAGCAGTTGAACAGCGAGATAATCTAAAGTATCAAAATAAACCTGTTATCGTGGGTGGCGCGCCAGATAGTCGAGGTGTTGTTGCTACATGCAGTTATGAAGCACGAAAATACGGCATTCATTCAGCAATGCCATCATCAAGAGCATTTCGCTTGTGCCCTCAGGCTATCTTCATCAAACCTCGTATTGATATTTATAAAGAAATTTCACTTATTATTCGTCAGATTTTTTATCAATACACAGCGAGTGTTGAACCTTTATCACTGGATGAAGCCTATTTAGATGTTAGTAACAGTGCGATGTGTGAAGGCTCTGCAACACGCATTGCACAAAAAATAAAACAACAAATTTTTTCTGAAACCAGATTAGTCGCATCAGCAGGAGTATCTTATAATAAATTTCTGGCAAAAATTGCTTCTGATATGGATAAGCCCGATGGGCTTTATCTAATCACACCACAGCAAGGCGCTGCATTTATTGCCCAATTACCCATAGGAAAATTTTATGGTGTGGGTAAGGCAACTGAACAAAAAATGCAGGCATTAGGTATACAAAATGGCGCAGATTTAAAACAGTTGTCTTTGCCTGTATTACAGCAGAATTTTGGTAAATCGGCTTTGTTTTATTATCAAATTGCCCAGGGAATAGATGATAGACCACTCATTATTCATCGTGACAGTAAATCCATAGGAACAGAAATAACGTATGCAAAGGATCTTGTAGAGAGTGCTGAAATTTACCAGCAACTCATTGAGTTACTGAATAAAGCACTATTCAAAGTACAAGCAAAGAAATTGTATGCACGGACTTTAACCATAAAAATAAAATACCATGATTTTCAACAGATTACCAGAAGTCTGACGTTTAATACACCGATTAAAAAGCAAGGTTTAAATATTCCTTTTTTTAGAACTTTATTGCATAAAGAGGGAATTGGCCAAAGTAAAATACGCTTATTGGGTATTACTTTGTCAACTCTGGAAAAGCAAATAAATTATTATCAGCAAATGGATTTATTTGATGAGCTTTAACGGGACTCAACATATTTCGCGCTCATTCCTAAACTGAGAAACATTACAATTGATAGCGTGTTGGATCCGGCATATCGGCCTGCTTAAACCCTTGTTGACGTAAACGACAGGCTTCACATTGACCACAGGCTAAACCTTCAGGACTCGCAGCATAACAGGAGACTGTTTGTGCATAGTTCACCTGCAATGCTATGCCATGCTGGATAATTTCGCCTTTACTCATATGAATAAGTGGTGCGTGAATTTTGATTTTCTGCCCTTCAACACCTGCTTTAGTGGCAATATTTGCCAGATTCTGAAAGGCTTCAATAAATTGTGGTCGACAATCAGGATACCCTGAATAATCTACCGCATTAACGCCGATAAAAATATCCTGTGCATCCAGTACCTCTGCCCAACCCAGTGCAAAGGATAAAAACACGGTATTCCTTGCTGGCAGATAGGTTACTGGAATTCCTTCTTGTGGAGTCACAGGAATGGCGAGTTTATCATCGGTTAAAGCTGATCCACCAATAGCCCCTAATCCTAGGTTGATCACTTTGTGCTCTATCACTTGATATTCATTAGCGATTATTCTGGCTGAATTAAGTTCCGCGTTATGTTTTTGACCATATTCAAAGCTTAAGGCATAAACGTTATAGCCTTGTTGTTTTGCCATGGCTAAAACAGTCACTGAATCGAGACCGCCCGATAATAAGATAATTGCTTTTTTTGTCATGTTGCTTAAATTGTTTTAATATTCATGTCTATTATACTGGAAGGAATAATCAATGGAATAACAGCAATACCTTCGCCAATTTGGTTTTTAGACCTTATTTTTCTAAAATGATTTTTTTCACTCTAATAAAACCAATAGGTTATAATTTTAAAAAACATTATTTCAACTTAGTCTATACGTTTGGCGAAGGTATTAAACAGTACACCGCATTAATAAGGAATGAGCATGAAATAAGTTGGGCAACTAACGCGGGATTTTTGTTTTTTCCATTAGTAAAAATAGGCGCATAGCAGGCTATGTAACTATTTCTATCAATAAGAAGACCGGTAAAAAGACAAACTACCTGATAGTAAAGGGGATTGAGGGAGGTTTTATTAGAAAAGCTTTGCTCAATCTATGTTTTTCAGAGAGGGAGGTGAACAGTTGCTCATTTTATGCTAACCTGTTGCGGATAAGGCATAAACCACGGCCTACAATACCCTAAAAACGGCTACCAACTTAAAACGGGATCGTGTCAAGTTAAATCCAGAACTTTGGAATCGAAAAGGAAATCGAGAA
>CAZLLL010000168.1:0-6573 GCA_964560255.1 uncultured Methylomonas sp. | reverse complement strand
TTCTAAAAAAGCTTAGCTAATATTGAAAATCTAATCAAATTATTGACGACAAATCAAATTTAAGCTATTTTGGACGGATTCTTCATTAAATTAAAGTATAATATTAGAATCTATATTTTTGATATAGTTAAACTTTAGTTATAGCTATACCTTGAATAACATCCTGACCCAGCTGTTGGGCGAATATTCAAGTTAAATAGTGTGTATTTATTAAGAGGTAGTAAGAGTGGAACTCAGTGGCGGACAAATAGTCGTTCAGTGCCTTAAAGATGAAGGTGTAGAATACCTTTTTGGTTATCCTGGCGGCGCAGTATTACATTTATATGATGCAATTTTTCATCAGACCGATGTAAAACATATTTTAGTCAGACATGAGCAGGCGGCAACACATGCTGCTGATGCTTATGCGCGCGCAACGGGAAAACCAGGAGTGGTGCTGGTGACTTCTGGCCCTGGCGCAACCAATGCAGTTACAGGTATTGCCACAGCCTATATGGACTCGATTCCTATGGTGGTTATATCCGGCCAGGTTCCTACTGCCGTGATTGGTAGCGATGCCTTTCAGGAAGTCGATATGGTCGGTATAACACGGCCCTGCGTGAAGCATAACTTTCTGGTCAAGGATATCAAAGATATCGCAGTCACCATGAAAAAAGCTTTTTACATTGCAACGAGCGGACGACCCGGACCTGTGGTTGTTGATATTCCTAAGGATATAACTGATCCTAATATCAAGATCACTTATAAGTATCCTAAAAAAATCAAGATCCGGTCTTACAGTCCTGCAACACAAGGGCACCCAGGACAAATTAAAAAAGCGGTAGATTTAATATTACATGCTCATCGGCCGATGATTTATAGCGGCGGTGGTGTTGTTATTGGTGAGGCCAGTGCAGAGCTTACCGAAATGACACGTTTACTAAACTACCCTATTACCAATACGTTAATGGGCTTAGGTGCTTATCCTGCCACTGATAAACAGTTTGTCGGCATGTTAGGGATGCATGGTACTTATGAGGCAAACCTGGCAATGCATGAAAGTGATGTGATTTTAGCTATAGGCGTACGTTTTGATGATCGTGTTACTGGCAAGCTGGCTGAATTTTGTCCACATGCAAAAATCATTCATATTGATATCGACCCAGCTTCTATCTCGAAAACAGTGAAGGTCGACATTCCAATTGTTGGCGATGTTAAGCTGGTTCTTAAGCAAATGCTAGAGGTGATTAAAGCGCATAAAAAGACACCTGACAAAAAAACGCTTGCAGCCTGGTGGAGCCAGATTGATCAATGGCGTGCAGTTAACTGCCTAGAATATGATCGCGATAGCGATGTTATTAAACCACAAGCAGTTGTGGAAGAGCTTTATAAAATAACTAACGGTGATGCTTATATTACTTCCGATGTAGGCCAGCATCAGATGTATGCCGCACAGTTTTATCATTTCGATAAACCACGCCGCTGGATAAATTCAGGCGGCCTAGGCACAATGGGTTTTGGTCTACCTGCGGCGATTGGTGTGAAACTCGCTCATCCTGAGGCAGATGTAGCCTGTATTACGGGTGAAGCCAGTATTCAGATGTGTATACAAGAGCTTTCTACTGCGTTACAGTACAAAACACCAGTCAAAATTATTAATCTAAATAACCGTTATATGGGGATGGTGCGTCAGTGGCAAGAGTTTAGTTATAAGAGCCGTTACTCAGAATCTTATATGGATACCATTCCTGATTTTGTTGCTTTGGCTGAAGCCTATGGTCATGTTGGCATACGCGTGGAAAAACCTGAGGATGTCAAATCTGCACTTGAAAAAGCATTTGCCATGAAGGATCGCACCGTTTTTATTGATTTTCTCACTGACAGAACAGAGAATGTTTATCCTATGATAGAATCAGGAAAAGGTCACCAGGAAATGACTTTACGAGTAGCTCCCGGCACACCACTGAATAGAGAGCTAGCTTGATGAGACATATTATTTCTATTCTGATTGAGAATGAAGCGGGTGCTCTATCACGTGTTGCAGGTCTGTTTTCTGCGCGTGGTTATAATATAGAATCACTCTCCGTTGCACCGACAGAAGACCTGACTTTATCAAGAATGACATTGGTGACGAGTGGTAGTGAAGACGTTATTGAGCAAATCACTAAACAGCTTAATAAATTGATAGATGTTGTTAAGCTGATTGATTTAGCTGAAACATCGCATGTAGAACGTGAGCTGATGCTGGTTAAAATTAAAACTAGCACTGAAACACGCGATGAAATCAAACGTTTATCGGATATATTTCGTGGCAAAATTATTGATGTTACCAGCAGTAGCTATATCATCGAAATGACAGGTGCATCTGACAAACTGGATGCGTTTGTCAGTGCGCTTGATGAAAGTTCCATTATTGAAACCGTACGCTCAGGCCCGACCAGTATGTCGCGCGGTGAAAACGGTTTACATTTATAAAAATATTTAAGATTCGACATTACAAAACACAGGAAATAAAATGCAAGTTTATTACGACAAAGACGCTGACCTTTCGATTATAAAAGGCAAAAAAGTCGCCATTATTGGTTACGGCTCACAAGGCCATGCTCATGCTAACAACTTAAAAGATTCGGGTGTTGATGTTGTTGTTGGTTTGCGTGCCAGTTCTGCTTCTGTTGCTAAAGCAGAAGCTCATGGATTGACCGTTCAACGTGTACCGGAAGCGGTTGCTAGCGCAGATATAGTCATGATTCTAACACCCGATGAGTTTCAATCGCAATTGTATAAAGAGGAGATTGAACCTAATATCAAGCAAGGTGCTGCGTTAGCATTTGCTCACGGTTTTGCCATTCTTTATAATCAGGTGGTACCACGTGCTGATTTAGACGTTATCATGATTGCACCCAAAGCACCGGGTCATACAGTACGTTCCGAATTTACACGCGGCGGCGGTATTCCTGACTTAATCGCTATCCAGCAAGATGCATCAGGTACTGCAAAAGAAATTTGCCTTTCATATGCATCTGCTATTGGTGGAGGTCGTTCCGGCATTATCGAAACCACCTTCCGTAATGAAACAGAAACTGATCTATTTGGCGAACAGGCCGTTTTATGTGGTGGAGCCGTTGAGCTTGTTAAAATGGGCTTTGAAGTATTAGTGGAAGCAGGCTACGAGCCAGAAATGGCTTATTTTGAATGTTTACATGAATTAAAATTGATCGTCGATTTAATGTTTGAAGGCGGCATTGCAAACATGAATTACTCAATTTCTAATAATGCTGAATATGGTGAGTATGTTACTGGTCCTAAGGTCATTAACGAAGAAAGCCGTGCAGCGATGCGTGAAGCACTGAAAAACATTCAGACAGGTGACTACGCCAAGAGATTTATTATGGAAGGGATGACTAACTACCCGGAAATGACAGCCAGGCGCCGTCTAAATGCAGAGCACCCAATCGAAGTTACCGGTGCGAAACTACGCGCCATGATGCCTTGGATTGCAGCAAATCAGATTGTTGATCAGTCTAAAAATTAAGTTTTTTGCTTTTTGTATTAACAGAAAAGCCCATCGTTGATGGGCTTTTTTTATATCTAATTCAGCCCCCTTCTATCCCCATAAAAGTAGTTTAGGAATGGGAATTGAATAAGTTGTGCAAAATTATGACGCAGTATTTTTGTTTGCCTTCAAGGCGCGGTAACAGGCACATAGCTAGCGACGTAACTGTTTCCGCAACGCAGAAGGCGAACAAAAAGACAAGTCAGAATGCACACGTTATTTGATTCCCATTCCTTAGTAATGGGCACGGGATCAGTTGCTCGAGTTATTTCGTGCACGTTCTTTACACTTTAGAATATCATTAAAAATGTAAAGGCAAGATGTAGGGGGCATTCTATGTGCCCTAGCTGGCATGGAGTCCTGATGGCACCTGGTGCAAAATGCACCCATAATAATCACCTCATATCAGGGCGGGAGTACTTGTACTGACTATTTAATCACAGTTTATGATTATGCATTTATAACATGACGTTTTTTTAACATAAGATAAATACAATAAGTCGCTGCTGCTGCAAGTAGATGCTTGATAGTATGACCACTCAATAATTGCATAGTCAGTTCAAAAATAAATTTATCTGCCAGCTCAAAAAATTTGGCCAGTATATAGAATAATAAGCCATATATAAGGTAATAGCGATGTGAGTATCCACCTTTATACAGATAAAGTATTAGTGGAATGGCAGCTAATGGTGCAAATTGCATAAAGCCATAAAATCGTAAGTCATCCGTGTAATGCCAATAAATAACACTGGATAAACCTAATAAAATAGCAATAGGCAGAGCAGGTATTTCATTAAAATCGGGAATATTTTCTGTTAGCAGAGCAACCAATAAACCCATAAAAGCAATCATCATCGGAAGGCGATCCCATACGAGAGTCTGGTTATTTGGATTTAAGTGATAATAACATGAGCCAATAGCAACAAAAATTAATCCGCTAAAAAATGTTAACCAGGAAAGTGAAGCCGCTATATTTTTGCTAAAACACAGCACTATACCTAGCGATCCTATGATTGCAAATGCCAAGTTACTGAATACATTAGCAAAGTTAGGAATTCCAAATCTACGTTGCTTATCAGCAAGAAGGTGGTAGCCTGCATCTTGTGCAATAGGTTCTGTTATAAGCAGGATCAGGATAAAAAAAATGCTAAGACTGATAAGCAATATCCATTTCTGGCGGGGAGTGATTGTCAACATTTTAAGGGCTTTTTTGATAAGTTAAGGGAGCTGGAAATAAATAATCGTCCAATATTGGGCAGGATTTTTGTTCGTATTCAAGGCGTAGTAACAGGCGCATAGCTGGCTACGTAACGGTTGCTACAACGCAGAAGACGGACAAAAAGACTCGCAATATTGGATGATTATTTGTTTCCATCTCCCTAAGGTTATTGGTCTGCGCAACCACTCTATTTGTCTAGTATTTCTATAATTAAGATATCACACGAGCCACACCCTGTATTTGCGCCTGTCGCAGAGGATATTTTATCTAGGGTATCAATGCCTTGCTCTTTCAGCTGTTCAATTTTAGCTTTGGTTGTTCCTGTGCAAGTGCAGATCACTTCTTCTTCTTGCTCGTCTGTGCTATCAGTAGGCATAGAAAATCCTCAATAATTATTCAGTAATACAGTGTCCAAGAGACTATTTTCGCATTAATTATCTGTCATCAAGTTACTTTTGTAGGTTTGGACTTATCAGCACGGGTGCAACCCACTCTCCGCTTCCTAACTTATTGATTTACTATTGCAGAACCAAAAATTAGCACAATAAACACGTAAATACCGGATTATCTGGTGACAAAAACACACTAAGCCTTTGATTTTTAGTGATAACGGAAGGTGGGCTGCATCCTATCAACACTATGTGAATGAATTCGCAGCTACAGTTACTCAGTTTATTCCTTGCACACTCCTCTACTGCCCTGGCGTATTTCTCGCCTGCATCAGTTCGCTATATTCTTCAGGTGCCAAAATCTGGCGTATATCAATAAAACTACCGCTTTCATAATCGCTCAGGTAAGGAAGTGCAGTTAATATTCTCATTGCTGCTTCTTGCGGGGATAGTATTTTTCCATTAAGCCTTGCCTGCTGGATGCGTTTTAAGGCAGGAAATTTGTCACTATCAGCTTCATTACATAAGTAATCCATCATTATTGTATCAACGATACCTGGCGCAAGAGAGATAATATGTGTACTAGCAAATTCATGCGCATAAAGACGACCAAGCATATTCAGTGCCGACTTAGATAAAGCATAGCCACCCCAGCCTTTGTTACCCAACACAGATGCGCCAGATGACATAAGCAGTATTTGCTTAATTGCGATTTCAGAGCGCAGCAACCAATCCAGAATGAATTTATTTGACCATACATTGATATCCATTATCGTTTGTAATTCATCCAGCGAAGTTTCGCTGATATTTTTTAATTCACCAAGTATACCCGCATTTAAAATCACTAAATCTAATGATTTAACTTCGCCCAGCAGTTGTTCTAGTGCATAAGAAATTTCCTCGAAATTGACCAGATCACATTGCATATCTTTAATATTGCCTGTTAGCTGACTGCCTCGGCGACTGCAGCCGTAGACAAAATAATCATCAGCGAGCAAGGTTTCTGTTAAACCTTTGCCTAGGCCGCTACTGTTTCCTGTAATAAATACGTTTTTTGATGGCATAATTTTTGTAGCTTTGTAGGAGAGCTATTTTCAGCATAATTAACTCACTTTGAATATATTACTAAACACAGAGCTGTTTGTATATTGCCGGACTTCTTGAGTGTATTATCTTTTATAAAAAGTCAGGTTAAAAGCTTGGCTCTCCCCCACTTAGGGAGCAGGAAATTAATAATCGTCCAACTGAAAAATATAATATATAAATATCAGTTAGTTATAAATTTATCTTGGATGATTATATTTTTCCATCTCCCTTAGGAACGTGCACGAAATAAGTTGAGCAACTGACTTGTCTTTTTGTCCGTCTTCGGTGTTACAGGCTACCAACTTAATACGGGACAACTCCTTTACAAAATAAGTAGGGTGGGCAGT
>CAZLLL010000167.1:0-6611 GCA_964560255.1 uncultured Methylomonas sp. | reverse complement strand
GGCGAACAAAAAGACAAGTCAGAATGCACACGTTATTTGATTCCCATTCCTAAGTGTTGCATATTTTCAGCTCAATGGAGGGAGGTAGAGCAGACTAAAGTCCACCCTACAGTTTTCAGTACGTCCAGCGTTAAACGGGTTTATCCATATAAATCAATCATTTTTTTGATTTGCTGGGTAAATTCTTTAATATCTCCAGCAGAAACTTTTTCAATAGGAATAACTAATGCTGCGCCATTATCCAGAACGATATGAATATAATCTTTAATGTGTTCAATACGTAATATCGTTTTCCAAGGCATTTTATTTTTACCACTAGGAGATTTTTCTGCTAAGGCTTTGGGATCAATTCTTAGCATGTAATGTCCAAACATAGCAAGTTTTTCTTTTTCAGTATAGCTTTGTAATACTTGTCTGCGAAAGCTTAATATAATAATCTGTGGAATAACAATCGCCCAGCAAATAGAAATGGTAACTATATAAAGTGCCGTACGGTAATCACTATAATATGACCAGAGAAACAAACCAAAGATAGCCAGCACCCCGGGAAAAAATAAGCGGTTTCTTTTTAATTTCTTTTGTAAGTCTTCCGACTGGTCTATTTGTAATTCATTGTAATGAACTAAATCTCTTTCGCCGAATTCATATTCTATTTCAAGCATTGCCTAACCTTTTGATGTCTTGCGCTCAGATGGACTTGCCCATCCGAATGTTATTATTATTTTGATCTAGATATTATAACCTTTACACTGCATAAGGATGGAAGTTTTTAACTAATATCCGCGAGTGCTGTTAGTGCTTCAGTTAAGCTGGCGACTGGGAATATTTGCAGACCTGCTATCGCTTTCTTAGGTGCATTAGCTTTAGGGATAATTGCTTTTTTAAAGCCATGCTTAGCTGCGTCATTTAGTCGGGCATAACCATTTGCAACGGGTCTTATTTCGCCATTTAAACCCAGCTCTCCAAAGAAAAAACTATCATGCGGCACAATAGTATCTTTTAGGCTGGAAACAATGCTGATGAGAATAGCCAGGTCAGAGCTGGTCTCAGTCACTTTAATACCCCCAACAACATTAGCATAAATTTCATCACTGGCGGTAAATATCCCGCCGTGGCGGGTGAGAATGGCGAGTAGCATGGCAAGACGATTTTGGTCAAAACCGACCGCCAAACGCCTTGGATTGCCATATTGACACTCTGTAACCAGTGCCTGAATTTCAACTAATAGTGGGCGAGTGCCTTCCCATAAAACAGTCACCACACTACCCGGTGAGGGTTTTTCATTACGATTTAGAAACATCGCCGAGGGATTTTTGACTTCTTTTAAGCCACTACTATCCATGGCAAAAAAACCCAGTTCTCCGACACTGCCAAAGCGATTTTTATCGGCCCTGAGCACTCTAAAACGGGCATCATCGGTAGAGGCAAGAATAAGTTGAGTATCGACAATATGGCTTAAGGTCATAGGGCCCGCCAAGGACTGGTCTTTGGTGACATGACCGACCATAAAGACGGAAACATTATTCTGTTTTGCATATTGAGTTAAATAACTAGCAGATTCTTTTACTTGTGATACCGAACCCGGTGTTGATTCGGAAGTCTCTGTATGCATGACCTGAATAGAGTCAATCACCAGAATGCGAGGTTTTATCTCATCTAGCACTTCACAAATACTTTGTACGGATGTTTCCGTTAACATTTTAATCTTATTCAACGGGAGGTTCAGGCGTATTGCGCGTTCAGCAATTTGTTGCAAGGATTCTTCACCTGAAACATAGAGTACGCTGATGTCTTTTGCTGCGATCTTGGCGATAACCTGTAATAGCAGGGTACTTTTTCCAGCACCGGGTGTTCCGCCAATCAGAACCATGCTGCCCGATACAATACCGCCTCCCAGGACACGATCAAATTCGGATATGCCAGTTAATAGCCGCTTTGTTTGCTCTAAAGTGACCTCGGAGAGTAATTGCACATTGCTCTTTGTGCCGCTATAACCTAAGCGGCGCGAAGGAGTGGACGGGCTACCCAGCTGCACTTCTTTAATAGTATTCCATTCTTGGCAGGCACTACATTGTCCAGCCCATCGCGGTGAATCAGCACCACATTCTGTGCAAACAAATGCAGTATTTTTTTTGGCCATTGCGTTGTGTCAGGGAATAGTCGCTAATTGTTACTACAGTAGTAGAGCGGATTTTAGTCCGCAAGTCAATTACGCACTGTCATCGCCCATAATATGTAAGCTATTGATATTCTATTTTACGCTGCCAAAACCAGCAAATTTTACTTAATTTTAACGAATTTTAGGAGCATGTAGACGGTTACTTAGGAATAGGCACGGCACAGTTGAGCAACTGACGCAAGATTTTTGTTCGTCTTTAAGGCGTATAAATTGGCGCATAGCAGGCTACGTAACTATTTCTACAGCGCCGAAGGCGAGCAAAAAGACTAGCAAGATGGGTGGGTTATTTGTTGCGAGTTACCTTATATATGATTGTGGACTGAAGTCCACTCTACAAGGTGTTATTCGGGATGTGAAAGCTGCAGAAGTTCTCTTGCCAATAGCCTACAATGCATTGGATTAGATGCAGTCAGCTGGTGTAGAAGCTGGCTATGATCACTGTCAAGATGCTCACATTTAAAACTGACTTCATTATTTATCACATGGCTAATAGATAAATTCATGATAATTGCTTTGCCAGCAGGTGCCTGCATTGTCATCGTGTATATTGCCTCTATGTTTGCTTGCTGCCAGGGATTATTAAAGCAAAGTAGACAACCGTGTAGAGAAATATCAACGACTCTACAAGACCACGCCTTATCTTCATAACTCAATACTGTTTGAAAACTGTTAAATAGTTTCTGATATTGATGCCGTTCGCTTTCAAGTTCCATGTCAGCCCATAAAAAATTGCATGGGAATTTTATCCACAAGAAGCACATCGTTATTTTTTAGCAGTATTGTTTTATCAGCTATCGGGGAGTCGTTGAGCGTGATGCTATCATTGGGTTCCAGCATTGAAATGTAATAGCCATCAGTGCGATGAGAAATGATAATGATACCTCCGCTACGTCCTAGGCGTGTCATGGATTTTTTAAGATTTATCAGGCGGCCTATATGCATACCTCCGATTACTTGAAAATTTGCATCAGGAAGGGAGGTTTGTCGCGATAACTTCTGCTTGAGGGGTTTGTTTTCTGATACTGGAGGGGAAGGAGTAGATGGGGCAATAGCTTCTGGGCAGCTAAACATTATGCGATGTTTGCCCATTATAATGGTGTCACCATTTTTTAACTTACTTTCTTTTGTTTGTACGTCATTGATAATTAAAGGAAAGTCAGAATTTAATTGTTTGATGATACTATCTGAATGAGCTATTATAACTGCCGCATGAGCTGGAGCAATGGCCAAGCTATCAATAATTAAATCATTCGTTTCATCTCGGCCAATATGAATGACACCTGATTCAAAAGTTGAGGAGTTGATAGGTTTATTTTTAAAATAAACGGTAAATTTTGCCATTTCACCACAGTCTGTTTATGCTAATTAGTTCTAGTATAGCTGTATTTTTACGCCGTTGCTAAAAAACCATAAAATATTATATATCAATTATAATGCCAATTAAATAATTGGCTCATATTTCGCAGGATTATTGTTTGTCTTCAAGGCATAGAAATAGGCGGATAACAGGCTCCGTGACTATTTCCATAATGCGCCGAAGACAGATAAAAAACTAGCAAGATGAATGGGGTATTTGTTGCGAGTTATCTAAGGAACGTGCACGAAATAACGGGTAGTGACGACTATTGACTGTGCATAATACGGTCAATATATAACTCATTGTTTAATATTATACTAATTATTGCATCAACGGGATTTTCTTGGTAGTAATCTGCATTAACAGCTAATAGAAGTCACCTCCAAATAACTTGAGCAACTGACTTGTCTTTTTGTCTGTCTTCGGTGTTACAAACAGTTACGTAGCTCGCTATGCGCCGTGTGTGTGCCTTGAATACGAACAAAAATCCTGAGTCAGTTGTTCAAATTATTTTGTGCACGCTCCCGAGTTATGGTTAAAGGAGAATTCATTTTTTAGGTAAAAATTTAATCTGAGTGATTGCGTGTTTGTTGCGCGTTATAATTTCCAGAGGGTGATTATGTAACATCAGACTAGTACCCGCCTGGGGAATTGTTTCCATAAATTCTATAATAAGCCCATTGATGGTTTTAGGACCCTCAGTGGGAAAATCCCAGTGTGTGATGCGGTTAAGCTCTCTGATCGTGACACTACCATCAACAAGGTAACTGCCATCTTCTTTTTTCTTTATATCGGCCTTTTCAACCATGATTTCACCGACAATACCTTGTAGTAAGTCATCCATAGAAACCAGCCCTTGTACGTCGCCGTATTCATCAACAATGAGGCCAACACGAGCCTGATTAAATTTAAAGTCTTGTATTTGTTTGTGGAGGGGGGTTGTTTCGGGGATGAAAAAAGGTGCAATCAGATTGTTGGTTATATCTTGTTTGCTAAAATGTTCTTTGTCAAAAAGTTGGATCAGCACGGTTCTTAGATGCAAAAAACCAATCACACGGTCTATGCTCTCTTTGTAGACAGGGAGTCGGGTATATTGACTTTTTTTAAGCTGGAGTATGATATCTTCTATTGGATCTTCTATATTAATACCAACAATCTCATTCCGGGGTGTCATGATATCTTCGACAGTGGCACTTTCAAGATCAATAATGCCCAGTAAAATATTTTTATATTTTTCTGGCATAATCGAATCAGTTTCCGACACGATGCTTTTAAGTTCGTCTATATCAAGTGTTGTATGCTTGTGTTCATGTGCTTTAATGCCAAAAATTCGCAATAAGCCGTTTGCAATCAGGTTGACAAACCAGACTATAGGGTAAAAAATCTTTAGTAAAGGGGTATAAATCCACGACGCTGGAAAGGCGATTAATTCCGGTTTAAGGGCTGCGAGTGTTTTGGGGGCAACTTCAGAGAAAATAAGTACCACAAGCGTAAGAGCTCCGGCAGCTATTGCAATGCCTTCATCACCCATAAGGCGCATACCAATAATCGTTGCCAGTGAAGATGCGAGAATGTTGACGAAGTTATTGCCAAGTAAAATCAGACCTAATAGGCGGTCAGGACGCTTTAATAATCGCTGGGCTTTTCTCGCGCTTTTATGTCCTTGTTTAACGAGGTGCTGAAGGCGGTAACGATTAAGTGTCATTAACGCAGTCTCAGAACCTGAGAAAAAGGCAGATAAGCAAAGTAGGAAGGCAAGTATACTAAAAAGTACACTAAGAGGAATATCGTTCAAAGATAGATTCTAAATAAGTTAAATTGTGTATAGTTTCTATGATGTAAAAATATTGTCAAGTCTAAGTGCTTAGAAATCCTATTTAGAGTGAACATAGGTTGAGCAATTTACATTAATTTTTTTCTATAACATGATGATAAATTAATGTTCTTGTTGAGAAGGCGTGAAAAAATTATTTAGTTAAATTTTACAGAAAAGACGCTATTGCGGCAGCTAATGTTTGGTCATTATTTTGTATTTTAGAATATTCAGTTTTAGTTAAAATTTAAGTAACCGTTAGTCGGTGGTGACTTCTATTAGCTGTTAATGCAGATTACTACCAAGAAAAGCTCATTGACGCAATAATTATTTTAATATTAAACAATGAGTTATATATTTACCGTATGATGCATAGTCAATAGTCGTCACTACCTATAAATAGGCGCATAGCCAACTACGTAACTATATTATACAATGCTGAAGACGGATAAAAAGACAAGTAAGTTGCCCAGCTTATTTCGTGCACGTTCCTTAGGTAATCCGGTACAGTATGAGAGGGTTCAATCTAGTTAAGCAGGAGGTTTATCCTGAAATTTTGTTTTGTTTACACTGAGAACAAAAACCATATAGATGAAGACTGTGATTTGTTAATTGATAACCTAACTCAGCAGCAATTTTTTTTTGTCGAGCTTCTACGATGGGATCATAAAACTCATCGACTTTTCCACATTTAATGCAAACAATGTGGTCATGATGTCCACCTTTTATTAATTCAAATATCGAACTTCCTGCTTCAAAATGATGGCGTACGACTAACCCTGATTGTTCAAATTGCGTTAAAACGCGATAGACAGTTGCCAAACCAATATCTTCACCGTTATTCAGTAGAATGTTGTACACTTTTTCAGCAGAAAAATGTTTCTCTTCGGTTTCATTTTCTAAAATTTTGAGAATTTTTACACGCGGTACGGTGATTTTAAGACCAACATCTGTTAGATCATTATTTTCCAATGATGAAATCCTTTTAAATAGGTTGCAGGGATAATTCGCTAGGTGATGATAAATATTCTTCGAGTAAACTTTTTACACAAGAAGAGCACTGGCCGCAAGTAGTACCGACCTTTAATGAATTGCGTAAATCTTTCATTGAACTCATACCTATGTTTGTTGCGTGTTTTATTTGTTTATCGGTTACTTCGTTACAAATACAGACATACATGATGACACTCCAGAATAAATTTAGTTATCATTATAAATCTTATTGAGAATTATTTGCAATAGTAAATATGATAAATATTAGT
>CAZLLL010000166.1:0-6612 GCA_964560255.1 uncultured Methylomonas sp. | reverse complement strand
GTATCAAGAAGGGATTCTTTGGTTTCTCTTAATAATATACAGCGAGAAATGGTGGACAAAAAAACTGCCTACTTGACGGATAAATTAAATAAGGGCTATATGAACCTAAGGTAGATCATACATCTTAGGAACGTGCATGAAATAAGTTGAGCAACTGACTTGTCTTTTTGTCCGTCTTCGGTGTTGCACAAACAGTTACGTAGCTCGCTATGCGCCTTGAATACGAACAAAAATCCTGCGTCAGTTGCTCAACTTATTTCATGCCCATTCCTTAACTGTTAAGGGAGGCCTGTTTGACCCGCAACCATATTGTATAAAAAGGCATAAAAATGATAACTGAAAAGGCAATAGAGTATTACACCTACGATGATTATCTTCTTTGGGAGGGTAAATGGGAGTTAATAGGCGGTATTCCTATGGCAATGGCTCCCTCACCAACGATCCATCATCAGGCTATTGCGGGTAAAATATTAAATGAGCTAATGAACTCAATAGGTGAATGCCAAAGGTGCTTAGTATTGGGCGAGGAAGACTGGAAAATAAGCAATGATACAATTCTGAAACCTGATGTCGTTTTAATATGCGATGAGCCAAATGATCAATATATTACCAAAGCACCGGAAATTGTTGTCGAAATCGTAAGTAAATCCTCCGCCAGACGGGATGAGGTTTTTAAATTTGAAATATATGCAAGAGAAAATGTTTTATACTACCTCATCGTTTATCCTGATGACTGCAAAGCAAAGTTGTATCAGTTAAAAAATGGTAAATACTTCAAACAAGGGGATTTTTTTAAAGAAACGTATGAATTTGAAGAGACGGTATGTAAAGCAAAAATAAATTTTGATAATGTCTTTAAGCGATTCAGAAAGCCAAATCGGGAATGGGAATAAAATAACTGGTGCATTTGACGCAGGATTTTTGTTCGTCTTCGAGGCGCGTAGATAGTCGCACAGACTACGTAACTATTTATGTAACAAAGAAGACGGACAAAAAGGCAATCCATATACTCAAGTTATTGGTAACCGTTCAGCCCCTCCTTATCAAAGAGGGGTTAGAGAGAGGTTTTATTAGAAAAAGGCTTCTCAACCCCCATTCTACATAGGGGAATCTGAACGGCTACAGTTATTGTCACATTCCTCGGTAGGGTAGACAATCTTTGCTGCCCGCCAGCCTTGCACAAGCCCCATTCATTTTTGTTAATAATGATGTTGTTGATATTTGACGTAACTTGCAAGAGTAGAGTTTCGGCATCTTACTTTTAACAAAAATAAGCTGACTAAAAATTCTGTATCCGTGGTCGTGTGAAGTATACTTCACCTTCATTAGCATAATTTGTTAAAATCACCTATTTTAAGAGATAGAACGTGTATTTTGAGCAATATTGATTCTGTAATTTGGGCTTGCAGTAGCCGTCCAAAGAGCGTCCAAAAAAGAGCGATCAAAACAAGTGTTAAGCTTTGGCTTAATATCTGCGTCGCCTTATGAAATAGCCTTATTCAATTAATTAACATGTCGCTTTCTACTCACCAGCTTACTTCATTACCTTATTTACCTGATAGTGTTAGATTATTTTCAGCAATAGCTAATCAACCCTGGACGATTTTCCTAGATAGTGGTTTAGCTGAAAAGCGTCAGGATCGTTACGATATTTTTGCATCTGATCCTGTTTGCACCTTGCTAACACAAGGAAAAAAAACAATAGTTTCCACGATTGATAGTGAGTTTGTTTCTGAGCAAGATCCATTTACATTGATTCAACAGCAGCTACCTTTTCAGCCTTCCTTTCCGGAAGTTCCTTTTAATGGCGGTGCGCTGGGTTACTTTGCCTATGATTTAGGCAGAAATATAGAAACACTTCCTGAAATTGCCAAAGATGCCGAACATATTCCTGATATGGCTGTCGGAATTTATCAATGGGCTGTCGTTGTTGATCATCAGCAAGAAAAAAGTTATCTGGTTGGTTGCGCAAAAAGCGACCAACATTGGCGTGAATTAATTCAAAAATTTAGTCATTACCCTCAGCCTCAGAGCGAAAATAGTTTTTATGTCACAAGTGATATTAATACCAATATGTCTGAGGAGAGCTATGGACTTGCTTTTGATAAAATTAAAAAATATCTGAAAGAGGGGGATTGTTATCAAGTTAACCTAGCACAACGGTTTGTTGCGGATTGTCAGGGCAATCCATGGCTAGCCTATTGCCAGTTACGCCAGATTAATTCCGCTCCTTTTAGTGCTTATCTAAATATGCCAGGAGTACAGGTACTAAGTTCTTCACCAGAACGGTTTTTAAAAGTGTCTAACGGTATAGTAGAAACCAAACCCATCAAAGGAACGCGGCCAAGAAAAGAGTGTTTACAAGCCAATCAACAACAAATAAAAGAATTACAGCAAAGTAATAAAGATCGGGCTGAAAATGTGATGATTGTTGATTTATTGCGTAATGATATTAGCAAAAATTGTGTTCCAGGTTCTGTTAAAGTCCCCAAGCTATTTGATGTGGAAAGTTATGCGACGGTACATCATTTAGTCAGTACCGTCACGGGTCAACTATCAAAAGAGAGTCATGCTCTGGATTTATTGCGCAGCTGTTTTCCAGGAGGCTCAATTACTGGAGCACCTAAAATACGTGCTATGGAAATTATTGAAGAGCTAGAGCCCAATCGTCGTGGAGTTTACTGTGGTGCTATAGCCTACATTGGTTTTGATGGTAATATGGATAGCAATATTACCATTCGCACATTAATTCACTCAGAAAATAGCATACGCTTCTGGGCAGGTGGGGGCATAGTCAATGATTCGGTAAAAGCTGCAGAATATCAGGAATGTTTTGATAAAGCAGCGGCAATGATTAGTCTTTTACAGCTGATGCGAACTTGATGATCGTTTTAAAATTAGGCGGCAGTTTATTATCTAATTCACCCCTATTACAGATTTTGCAATTAGCAAATGACAAAGGGCGTGGACAAGTTGTCATCGTACCAGGAGGAGGTGTTTTTGCAGATCAGGTACGCATCACACAAAAACAGTGGCAGTATGGTGATCAGACGGCTCACCATATGGCTATTCTTGCCATGCAGCAAATGGCACTGCTGTTGCATGGCTTATGTGATGATTTAGTTTTGGTGAATAAAGTCGCTGCGATAGCGCCTGCTTTGCAACAGCATTCTGTTGTTGTATGGTCTCCTTTAATCAGTGAGCTTGATACTGCCGGAATTCCTGCGAACTGGGAAGTGACATCAGATAGTCTGGCTGCCTGGTTAGCTATCCAGTTAGCAGCCAGCAGACTGATACTCGTTAAGTCATTACAGATTCCAGTCGCTACGACACTTAAGCAGTTAACGACTTTAGGTATTATAGATCAAGCTTTTACTCGCATGGTAAACGATAAACCCTTTATAATAGATTGTATTTCACATCATCAATTATCCGTTCTTGCTACTTGTTTACAAGACCATGTCTAAATATAATCAATCAAATTCTCTATTTTCGATACGCGGTTTAACGCAACGATCTGCTAAATTATGGTCACGTTTTGTCACTTATAATTTTCAGCATGTCTATTATCGAACCAAAGAATCATTTGGTCAGCATAAAAGAGATCTGGTTGTTGTGCGCGTGGAGGAAGCAAGCGAAAGTTTGCAGACGACTAAGATACAATTTTTAGATGCTTTAGAGCGTTTTAAGTCAGTAGTCCATGTTGAATCCGGTACTTTAGAAGACAAATATAATTTATTAAAACAACAGTTTGATTTTTGTTCAATGCGTTCTGAACATGTGGCTAACAGGATTCAGGCTATTGAAGACGTGAGTCAGGCATTATTTAGTGAGTGGGAAGAGGAATTGAAGGAATATACAAACCGTTCATTACGCGCACAGAGTCGGCAACAATTAAAATTATCCAGACAGCATTACACCCGTTTGATTAAAGCCATGCACAAAGCTGAACAAAAAATTCAACCTGTTCTGGGCGCATTTAGGGATCAGGTTTTATTTTTGAAACATAATCTTAATGCCAACGCGATTGCAGCGCTACAACAAGAATTTTCAGCAATTGCTCTGGATATTTCGCAACTTATTCAGGCAATGGAAAATTCGATATCAGAAGCGAATCATTTTGTGCTTGTTTTGGTGGAACAGAAGAATTTACCTAAATTACCGTAATCGCTCAGTCCCTCTCCTTGATCAGGCGGAGGACTGAGCGGTTACAATTTATATACCTTACCAAGGAACGTGCACGAAATAACTTGGGCAACTTGCTTGTCTTTTTATCCGTCTTCAGCGTTGTATAAATAGTTACGTAGCTGGCTATGCGCCTATTTATACGCCTTGAATACGAATAAAAATACTGCGCCAGTTGCCCAACTTATTTCGTGCCCATTCCCAAATAGTGGAACTTAATGTTTATTATGCAAGTTAATGATAAAAGTTATGGATGAGGTGAATACCCCATTTAGCAGCAAGGAGTTAATAATGCGCATCGTGCTGGGCATTGAATACGATGGCAGTGCCTTTTTTGGCTGGCAGTGGCAAGACGATGGTTTGCGCACTGTGCAGGACTCTGTGCAACAGGCGGCATCCAAAGTGGCAAACCACAGCGTGAGCGTTGTTTGCACGGGAAGAACAGACACTGGCGTACATGCACTAGAACAAATTGTGCATTTTGATACTCAGGCTGAACGTAGCAAACATTCCTGGCTGATGGGGATTAATGCCAATTTGCCAGATGATGTACGCGTAATATGGGTGCAACACGCAGTAGGAGATTTTCATGCACGATACAGTGCGATTGCACGATTTTATCGTTATATTATTCTCAATCGTGCCACAAAGTCTGCCTTACAAAGAGATCGTGTTACCTGGTTTCACCCACCTTTAAATGCAGAGCGAATGCATCAGGCAGCGCAGACCTTGGTGGGCAGTCATGACTTTACTTCCTTCAGGGCATTAAAATGCCAATCTGTCAGTCCTGTACGATTAATGTATTTTGTCGATGTTTATCGTCAGGGTGAGCAAGTGATTATGGATATTTCTGCAAATGCCTTTTTACATCATATGGTGCGTAATATAGCGGGCGTTTTGATGGCTATTGGTTCGGGCGAGCACCCAATTGAATGGATGCAGATTTTATTAACGCAAAAGAACAGACAGAAGGGTGGCGTAACGGCATCTCCTCAGGGTTTGTATTTAGGTGGGGTTTATTATCCTGCACATTATGCGATGCCTAGACATCAAATTTTTAATAAATTACCTGCCAATGCGCAGCGATTTAAACATGGAGTCTTAAACGAATGAAAAAGATAAGCTTATTAATGCTCAGTGCACTACTTTCAGGTTGTGCCAGTTTTGGTGAGGGTATCGCAACTGCTGTACTTGAAAAACAAGAGCAGGAGGATTTACGCGAATGTAGAGTTGAGGGTAAAAGTTTCGGGGGAATGCGGTCCAGCTTTGATAAATCCAGTCATGCTTTAAAAGTCTTAATGGTACACGGGGTTGGCACACACCTTCCTGGCTATAGTACCCAATTCCAGGAAAAACTGGCTGATGAATTAGAGTTGCCCGTCAGAAGTAGCCAATATAAAGAAATAAATCTGGTAAATAAAGAATTCCCTGATAAGGAATTAGGTGTATTAAGGATTAGACGCTTATTAAGTAAAGACCACAGCAGAGAAATGCTATTTTATGAATTAACCTGGTCTGCCATTACTAACCCAGAAAAAGAGCTTCTCGCATACGACACGTCTGGTGCTTATGCTTTTCGTCGTGCCGATCTCAACCAGATGTTAAAACAGTTTTCCAATGATACCAGCCCGGATCCTATGATTTATTTAGGCAAGAGTCGGGATACGATTCTTGCTTCATTTAGAATGGCTTTTTGCTGGATGGTGGGACGTGATTGGGAGGCATTACCAGAAACCAGTGAGAGTCAATGTAAACTCGATCAGAATGCTATTAAGTACCTGTCGAGTGATTCCTATGCCATTGTATCGCATAGTTTAGGTAGTCGTATTGTAATGGATGGTATGCAAGATATGGCACAGCGTATGGCAAAGGCTGCAAATGGACAGCCCACTCAGCTAGAAACTCGTTTTATTAAGGGTTTTCAGCAGAAAAGTGTCCCCTTTTATTTAATGTCAAATCAGTTACCTTTGCTAGAAATGGGCGAACAGCCTCCAGAAGTGATTAATCAACATAATACATACTGTCATGCAAACGGTGAGCATTATCAGCACAGATTAGTCAATAAAACGTCCATTATTGCATTTAGCGATCCTAATGACTTATTAAGCTACGCCATTCCTCAGCAGTTTGCTGAGAATAACCTAGATTCACGATTATGTGCTGAAATTACTAATATAGATATTAATGTTGCGCATGTGATGGATATGTTTGGTTTTGGTAAATTTGCTAATCCATTAACAGCACATACGGGTTATGATAGTGATGATCGTGTTGTTGCTTTAATTGCTAATGGTATTGGGAATAACACAACGTCGGAGATTGTGACCGAGCGCTGTAAATGGACTGAGTTTGTTGATTAATTGCTAAGGTATTACTTAGGAATGGGACTCAAATAACGTGTGCATTCTGACTTGTCTTTTTGTTCGC
>CAZLLL010000165.1:0-6626 GCA_964560255.1 uncultured Methylomonas sp. | reverse complement strand
GCGAACAAAAAGACAAGTCAGAATGCACACGTTATTTGATTCCCATTCCTTAAAGCTCCTTTTACATATCTGGCGGACTTAAAGTCCGCTCTACACTCATATCATTTTAAGGCAGGCAATATGTCCACGCAACCCCGACATATCCAGATAATGGATACCACTTTACGTGATGGTGAGCAAACCCAGGGGGTTTCCTATGCCCCTGATGAAAAACTTAATATTGCTAAAGCCCTGCTGCAATCACTGCAAGTCGACCGCATTGAAGTCGCTTCTGCACGAGTCTCAGAAGGGGAAAAGCAAGCAGTAAAACGTATTAACGAATGGGCGCGTGAAGAAGGCTTTGATGGTCGTGTCGAAGTCCTGGGTTTTGTCGATCACACCCGTAGCGTAGACTGGATACTAGAATCAGGTGGAAGTGTTATCAACTTGCTGACTAAAGGCAGCGAAAAGCATTGTCGGGATCAACTAGGAAAAACACTGCAACAGCACATAGATGATATTCTTAAAACAGTCGATTATGCACTGGGCAAAGGTTTGTCAGTCAATGTTTACCTGGAAGACTGGTCTAACGGTTATCGCGATAATCGGAATTATGTTTTTGCCTTAATGGATAGTCTACAGCGCACGGGTATTACGCACTTTATGTTACCTGATACATTGGGGGTCATGTCGCCTGAAGAGGTTTTTGATAGTCTTGGCGATATGTGCCATCGCTACCCAGAACTACATTTTGACTTTCATCCACATAATGATTATGGTCTGGCAACTGCTAATGTTATGGCCGCAGTGCGTGCAGGAATTAATTCAATTCATTGTACCATTAATTGCCTGGGAGAAAGGGCAGGGAATGCATCACTGGCGCAAGTAAGCGTCGTATTACGTGACAAAATGAATATGGAATTATCCATTGATGAAAGTCACTTAATGCGTACCAGCAATTTAGTCGAAAATTTCTCCGGTAAGCGAGTTGCAGCCAACGCGCCCATTATTGGCACTGATGTATTTACCCAGACAGCAGGTATCCACGCGGATGGCGACCAAAAAGGTGATTTGTACAAAAGCAAACTAGTCCCCGAACGCTTTTCGCGCATTCATAGCTATGCGCTAGGGAAAATGAGTGGCAAGGCCTCTCTTAAAAAGAATCTGGAATTACTGGAACTGGATCTTTCCGAAGAAAACCAGAAAAAAGTCTTAGTTAGAATCGTTAAACTCGGTGACTCAAAACAAACCATTACCACAGATGATTTACCCTTTATCATCGCCGATGTGCTGGAAAGTAAAAATTATCAACATATTAAACTGCTTAATTGCACGATTACCAGTGGCTTTGACTTAGAATCGACGGTGAGTTTACGTGTTGATGTGAGAGGTAAGCAGCATGTTGCTTCTGGTTGTGGTAATGGAGGGTTTGATGCCTTTATTGATGCCATCAATAAAGTGTTAAAGTTGCATGATTATACTTTACCTGCATTGCTGGATTATGAAGTCAGAATCCCTAAAGGAGGCCATACCAGTGCACTGACAGAATGTGTGATTACCTGGGACTGTAAAGATAATAAGCGTAAAACCCGTGGTGTTCATTCCAATCAGGTTTTTGCCGCTATTTTGGCTGCGCTGAGGATTATTAATATGCAGTTGCATCAGCAAGGGCGTTAAATATGTCCTCAATAATCTCAGGATTATTTGTCACTACTCAGGCATATAAACTACTTTAAAATCAATTAATTAAAAAATTGGCTACCAACTTAACAAGGGACAAACTATACGCGTAGGGTGGGCAATCTTTTCTGCCCACCATTAAAGCTTGAGCATGGTGGGCAGAAAAGATTGCCCACCCTACTTGTTTTTGTCCCTTGTTAAGTTGGTAGCCAAAAAATTATTTCTAGTTTTCTATAAAACACGAATTTCCATAACATATTGTTTGTGTTGTGAAAATATTTTTAGGTGTTTCAATTACAATTTCTTAAAAAATATAATGTATTAAATAATAATTTTTTAAATTAGGGCTGAGTAGTTACGATTATTATTCATTACGTTACTAATTTTACTGGAAGATATAAAAAGCGTAGGGTGCATTTTATGCACTTTCTGATGATAGCATGGTCACTAACTCAAGCAGGAAGCTCTTTTTGTAATAATCCATTTTTTGTATAAAATGTCTACTTCCTTCATATTCCGCTAAAAGTAGTTTACAGTTGCTCAGGCTAGAAAAGCTCAATTATAATTTAACTTAAGCATGATTAGCTGTAGTCCACTGTCATAAAATACTTTAAATCTAAACTGTACTGTTATTTTATAATTTTCACGCTTCTTGTGCAAGCTGTCCACTGAAAAATGAAGGATGCCCTTTTTTAGATCATTTATCAATTCCTCTATAGCTATTTTTCAAAAAAAAGACTATATGCTGCAAACTAATTGTAGATAGTTCACATATTCTGGGAAAGTACTGAGTACTCTAAAGCAGTAATTTCACAAAATGAGAATAGAATTAATGCATTCCAGCAGAACCCTGCGCAGAATAATCGTCTACAAATACTGTATTTATTACCTGAAACTAACTATTATTCGTATTTTCTAATGCAAATTTAAGAAGTAGTTAGCTATCAGCACCTTCGCCAGTTTTGATTTGTGCCAAAAATACCAATTTTCGATCCATGTAAATCAATAGCTTACTCGTCGATGAATTTGACAAAATGAGAAAATTTTCACTTTAGCGAAGGTATTGAGCTATAGGCTGCTATTAATATTAATTGCAGAGTACCTAATTAGGACGAACGATATATAAAATTTAGTTGCACCTTCTTTAGGAGCGTGCACAAAATAACTTGAGCAACTGATTTGTCTTTTTGTCCGTCTTCGGTGTTGCACAAACAGTTACGTAGCTCGCTATGCACCTATTTATACGCCTTGAATACGAACAAAAATCCTGCGTCAGTTGCTCAGCTTATTTCGTGCCCATTCCTTAAGAAGATCGGATGCTCTTAAAACGATAGTTTCTCAGATAAATAAATTTCTTTTGTACAAGCAGATAACACCCCTTGGAGGGTTAGTATATGTGGCAATATTTTTCTGAAAATCTATATCTGACCTTTATTAATGTATACATTTATTGTGTTTGAATATACTCCACTAAGAATAAACTTAAATTTTATCCTGTATTGTTGCGGGGCATTGATACTTGTCATCTTGTCGACTTCAAGTTTTGCTGATTCAAGACAGATAATAGAATATAGCTATGATGCATCAGGGAACCTGATTGGTATCTTACCTGAAGATAGCAATAATCCGCCCAGCATCTCAGATACTGGCACCCAGTCTATTAGCCACTCAGGTAATACTGATTTATTACTCACCGGCGATGGTCTACGTAATGCGACCGTTACAACAGCGACTAACGGAATTATCATAGACATATTATCATCAACCAATAACACCCTTAAGCTGCAAATAAGTCTGGCTCCTAACGTGCCTATAGGGACTTATTCACTAGCAGTCAGTACTTCATTAGGAAATACGGCACTTGATATTGAAGTGCTACCCTCTGTCGCTGTTTATCCAGAAATAATCACCCTTGTGGCTAATCAATCACAAGCATTGGCACTTAATTTAAGTGCAGCAAATAACCGTGAGAGAACCATTAATTTACAGCTTGAAAATCCCTTAATTGCTACCGTATCACCTACATCCATTACATTACCCGCTGGTCAAACTCATTATACGGGCACTATAACTATAAGTAGTCACGCGTTAGGGACAACTCAACTCATTTTAAGCTCCACTGATATTAATATACAATCCATTCCTGTTTATATCACCAGCCCCTACAGTTTACCCTCAGGTAATTATCAGCAATATTCACAGCCTCTCGGTATTGAGTTGCTCGAAGCTCCTTCTCCTGAGTTACACCTTAATGGGCCTTTTACTGCCCAGATTAAGGTACAAAATGGACACATTATCGATCCCATTAATGAGCACCCTGAAATTATTCAAGCACCTCAACTTGGCATTGTTACCGGAGCATTTATAGATGCGCTAACACCCAGTGTATTATCAACAGGCAGTGAAAATATGACGCTGGCGGTGAGTGGTGCAGGACTATCCAATGTGGATGAAGTAAGAATATATCCGCCTGGAGAGATAACAATAGGCGCATTAACCATCAGTGCCAATGGTAATGAAATCAGTTTTTCTGTTAGCCTCAGTCAACAACAGAACATTGGTCGTTATCAAATTCAGTTATACGCATCCGGAGAGCTCATCCAGACTGCTACAGCCCAAGCGATTAGCCTGTATATTGTCAAGGACATTCCTCAATTGAGTTATGTCAATCCGATTTTAATTGCTCGGGATAGTCTATTGAGCATTGATATAGCTGGGGATAATTTTGATTTTGTCACAAGTATCCGCATAGAACCGCAAGATGGAATAACCCTCGCACCTGATTTTAGCGTCAATAGCAGTGGAACCCTAATCAAGCAAAAGATAAGCGTTGACCTTGACGCGCCATTAGGAGAGCGGGTAGTCATAGTGGAAGCAGTCGCGGGTGAGTCAGCTCAGCAAGCATCAGAAAATAATACATTATCCATTATCAATGGGCTAGGATCTGCCTATTCAAACATCCTGGCTCGTCCAATAGGCGTACTTAAACAACACATATCACCGCCCGACGAACAAACAGCCCACGCACGCACACCGCTATTAGGCATTATTACGGGTAGCTATTTCGACGACCTGACTCCCATTCTAGCTCCGGTTGGTAGCACGGTCACACTGACTGTGACAGGGGTAAGCCTAGAGCACGTTAGCACGGTTGATTTTTTACCTGCTGATGGCCTGATAACATCTGCTCTAAATGTTGCCGCCGATGGCTTATCTTTAAGCTTTGATGTCAATATTGCAACCAGCGCGCCTGTTACGCAACGGCAATTACTTTTAGGCGCTGCAACTGGAGAAGTTATCTCGGCCGTGCCCATTGAGTCCGGTTTATTTGAAATCATTCGTGTCAACCCAGTCGTTACCTCTGTGTACCCTCAACATATTGCTGTCAGTGTAACAGCAATGCCCATTACAGTCACAGGAAGAGACTTGGATAATACGACCGCGCTACGTTTTGAACCAGCAGGCGGCATTAGTATTGATTCTTTTAGTGTTGCTCAGGATGGACGGTCATTAAATTTATGGGTTTCTACGACGGCAGGTGCTCAATCAGGTGCGAGAATTTTAATCGTCACCACTAGCGCAGGCCAAAGTAGTGAAATTCCCAGTATATCGAATAGTTTAGAAATCGCTAACAAAGTATCCACAATAGCTACTTTGCTTTCGATGCCACTAGGCATACAAAAAGACCCGACTGAACCGACTTTAAATGAATTACCGAGATTACTGACAACGCCCGAACTAGGCATCGTACGCCAATTTACAACAACACCTGAAATTGATGCAACTCAGTTATTTTCTGCTCCATTGGGCCTTGCAGTAGGAGCAGTGGCAACACAGATATTGCCCCGTAGCCGATCTATTGGTCAGGCTGCGAATATTATTGTCAGTGGGACTGGCCTGAATAATGTAACCACGGTAAATTTCGAACCTCCTGAAGGAATTACGCTCACGGGCTCGATAAACAGTGATATTACTGGTGAGCAGTTGACTATTCCCGTGCAAATAGCGGAGGATGCCGAACAGACATTGCGTGAGTTGATTTTGCTCACAAACACCACGCAAATTCGTTTTGCACCGTTCTATCGGGGGCAACTGCTGATTACAGGAACAAGCCCGGAAATAAGCTCAATGGATCCAGTACAGCAGTTTCGGGGAGCCAATATTACGCTGCTTATCAGAGGGCATAACCTGAATAACACCGTTGCAATCTCGGAAGAACCTTCAACAGGTATTAGTTTTGGCGCTCCTGATATCAATACAACGGGCACAGAACTTAGTATTAATCTGGTTATTTCCCCAACGGCACCTCTTGGGCCTCGGGTGATTATTATAACAACGCTCGCCGGTAGCACCGAGAATATAGCGATGCCAGCCAATACTTTTACTATTATTAATTAATCACACAGAGGACACTTATGAATCTCTCTATACCATACAATAAGCGCAGTTTAATGTTTATTCTTGCCTGTGGCATCTCTTCATCATGCCTCGCTTTTGAGAGTGGCAGCACAGGGGAGGACGGCGCATTAAACCCCATTGTCGATACCACTATCCAGTTACCGGAAAATGGTGTTTTAAATTACACTTCAATTAATGTACCGCTAGATGTTACTCTAAGCTTTGCTAAAAATATCACCAATACACCCGTCACATTGTTAGTGAGTGGGGGTGTCACAATTGCAGGAATAATAACGGTGAGTGGCGGCCATTCAACTGCAACAGGGGCTGCCGGAGATGGTAATCTGGGTGATGATGGAATACCTGGAATCGCAGGGCCAGGTGGATTTGATGGTGGACAGGGTGGCGGTATCAATGCGATTGGTGGTACAGGACTCGGCCCTGGAGGAGGAAATCCGGGCGATCATATCTGTGAGCGCGGTAGTTCAAATTCTGACTACCATAATAATGGAACAGGAGGAGGGGGCGCAGGTTTTGCAGCCATAGGTAGTAAAGCAAATTCAAGAAGT
>CAZLLL010000164.1:0-6670 GCA_964560255.1 uncultured Methylomonas sp. | reverse complement strand
ATACATGGACTTACGGATCAAAAATGTTATATAACTTTTGAGCGATTACTTAGATCCCACCTTAATGATAGTAGCCATACATGATAGCGAAAACAGGCTACCAACTTAAGAGGGGATAAGCCATCATTTGTAGGGTGGGCAATCTTTTCTGCCCACCGAGGTTCAACTTGATGGTGGGCAAAAAAAAACTGCCCACCCTACTTACAATACCTTCGCCAAAAATAAAATTCACCATGAAGGACATGAAGAACTTGAATAAAAACAATATGTTATCTATTTCAAGGCATTTGTCTCAATAATGACATAAGGAATTGATTTAAAACGACTTCATGAGCTTCATGCCCTTCATGGTAATAAATTATTTTCAATTTGGCGAAGGTATTGTACTTAGGGAGATGGAAACAAATAATCATCCAATATTGCGAGTCTTTTTGTCCGTCTTCTGCGTTGTAGCAACAGTTACGTAGCCAGCTATGCGCCTGTTACTACGCCTTGAATACGAACAAAAATCCTGTCCAATATTGGACGATTATTTATTTCCAGCTCCCTTATTTTGCAAAGGAGTTGTCCCGTATTAAGTTGGTAGCCCGAAAACAGGAAGTAATCATTAAACACTCTTAAATTTGTAGTCTTGTTGAATCTGCGACTTAAATATTCATACACTTTTCAATGAGGCTTTTAATGTAGGGTGCATAGAATGCACCCTGCGCTGTTTATAACGGGCATAATAAATTATGACAGGCAATATGTATAATGACACGGCTATTATTTAGGGTAGATTTAACACCCTACATCAAGGCTACATCCATCGCATTATCAAGTATCAGAATAAATTGATTAATCAGTGTATATGGATATTGAATTACAAACTCTGTTGATTGAAAGCATTTTATTATTACAAAGGTAAGTTAAAAAATCATGTTAGATCCTCATTTATTTAGATCAGACCTTGAATTTGTACAAGCACAACTAAAAAGACGTCGCTGTGATTTTGATGCAGATTTTTATACTGATTTAGAAAATAGGCGTAAAGCCATACAAGTTAAAACTCAGGAGTTGCAAAATGCAAGCAACCAGAGCGCAAAATCAATAGGCCAGGCAAAATCAAAAGGTGAGGATGTACAGCTTTTACTAGATCAGGTGCAGGGTCTTGGAGAGCAATTAAAGATTGCAAAAGCTGAGTTATCCGATATTCAGGCACAGATGAAAAATCTAATGGAAGGCTTGCCTAATCTTCTTGATGCATCAGTGCCTGAAGGAAATGATGAGAATGATAATGTCGAAATAAGTCGTTGGGGCGAGATTCCTGAATTTTCTTTTGCTGTGCAAGATCATGTTGATTTGGGTGCGCTGCATCAAGGTATGGACTTTGAAGTAGCAGCCAAGATCACCAGTGCTCGCTTTGTTGTGCTAAAAGGTGGGCTAGCTAGATTGCAGCGAGCTATTATTCAATTTATGCTGGATACCCATGGAGCAGAACATGGTTATAGCGAAACCTATGTACCTTATATCGTTAATGCAGACAGTCTGTATGGTACTGGGCAACTACCTAAATTTTCAGAAGACCTGTTTAAAGTCAGTGAAGACCCAGATTTATATTTAATTCCAACGGCAGAAGTGCCCGTTACCAATATTGTGCGTAATAAAATTATTGATAATGCTCAAATGCCTGTAAAAATGGTTTGTCATACACCTTGTTTTCGTAGTGAAGCAGGTGCTTATGGAAAAGATGTGCGCGGCTTGATTCGTCAGCATCAATTTGAAAAAATTGAATTAGTGCAAGTGGTTAGAGCAAGTGAATCTGAACAGGCGCATGAGGAATTGACTTGTCATGCAGAAAATATTCTAAAAAAATTAAAGCTGGCTTATCGTAAAGTTTTGCTTTGCTCGGGTGATACAGGCTTTTCTTCTACTAAAACCTTTGATTTAGAAGTCTGGCTACCGGGGCAAAAGAAATTTAGAGAAATTTCTTCATGTAGTAATTTTAAAGATTTTCAGGCGCGTCGCTTAAAAGCCCGCTGGCGTAACCCTGAAACGGGAAAGCCTGAATTAGTGCATACACTAAATGGTTCAGGATTAGCAGTTGGACGAACATTAGTCGCCATTATGGAAAATTACCAAGCTGAAAACGGTGATATTGTGATACCTAATGTGCTGCAACCCTATATGGGTGGAACAAAGGTTCTAAATGCAAACTAATAATGAATAAGGCGTTACAAAAAATACTATTAAAGTTAACCAGTGTCACTGTTCACCTCCCCCTATGGAAAATATGGATTGAGCAAAGCTTTTCTAATAAAACCTCCCCTAACCCCTCCTTGCCTGGGAGGGAGGCTGAATGGTTACTAATCAGTAGCTCTCTGGCTATTTCAAGTATTCTAATACTGACTACTTGTGATCATAAAGTGGAGCAAAGAGAAAGCAAAAAGTTGAGCGAAAACTTAGAGCCTTTGTCTAAGCCTGCTGCTAAAAAACAGACATATGTTAAAAATTTCAGTCCGGCTAAATTACCTATCACAAAAGTAAGTGCAAAGAAAGTGAGTAAGAATGATGCCCCAATAGCAAATATAAAAGTTGAGAAATACCAGCAGAACAGGGTTGTCAGAAGTGCTACGGATTTAGCAGAAAATCTCATTGCTGCAGAAGAAAAGCAGCCAGAACCTATTATTTTGAACCTTTCGCTAAATTTAGATATTGAAGAAAAAAATCACCCCTTAGAAAGTGTTAACAGGAAGCAATTACAGGGAATTTTTGAATTTAAAGAGGATATCTTGAATATTAACATGGAGGCGTATTTTGAATGGCCTCATAATGAAAATCAAGAGCAAGAAATCACGCCTGATGGTGCAGGTGTTGGATTTAGAGTTGGAATCTAATACTAGTTTCTTGAGTAATGGGAGTTGATTCCGTAAGTGATTGTTGAGGAATGGGCACAGAATAAGTTGCCCAACTTAATTCTGTCCCCATTCCTAACTTATTTTTAAATTATATATATCAAAAATATTTTTATAGATTATTTAAGAAATGTAGTACCAGGGCAGAAGCTTAATACTTATCTACCTGTTATTTCAAAACCTACACGACGATTTTCAGCACGTCCATCACGCGTATCATTGCTTGCGATAGGGGCTGTTTCACCTAAACCTTTAACTGTTAAACGGTCAGCAGCAATTCCATTACTGACTAAATGATCTTTAACAGCTTGCGCTCTACGCACAGAAAGCCCCTGGTTATATGCAGCAGGGCCAGTGCTATCTGTATGCCCCGTCAATTCTACAGTCATTCCTGGATTTTGTTTTAGTACATAAATTGCATTATCAAATAACGATGCGTATTCAGGTGTGATCTCTGTATTATTAAACCCGAAGTCCACTTTGTTATAAGACCAGCATCCTTGTGCATTTACTTTTGCACCTGCTGGGGTATTTTTACATTGATCATATCGATTGTTAACACCATCACCATCATCATCAGTTGATGTCGCGACGACCGGTGCTCGTACAGGTGCAGCAACTGCCATAGAGGTAAATAACATGCCTTCAACAAAACCAGCCATTGCAGAGCTGGAGTTTATATCTGCCGCATTAACGCTTTTTCCACACTGTGCGATATTGGATAATTCTTGTAGTACAAATTGACCGGCTGTATCATATTCGTTACCAACCCAGATAGACGATATGCATAAATTAGGGTAATTATTCTTTAGTGCTTGTGCCTGTTCAAGGGTATCAGCGGGGTACTGCATTCCATCACTGACAATAAGTAAAGTTGTCTTGCCTCTTGCGCCGCCTAGCGCAGCCTCTGTAGCAGCCAATGCACTACTTGCCGGGGTGCCGCCACTGGCACATGCAGCCTGATCTAGGCCAGCTTGAAAAGTTTGGGTCGAATGACGAGCAAGACCTTGGTCAGTGCCTGCACAAAAACCAGAACCAAAAGTTTTTAGGGCTGTAGATAGGTTAATATTTGCAGGAATAGATTTATTTAAGCGATATAATGTCTGTTTTTCAACATCAAATTTTGTCGCTCCTGATGAGTCACCATCGTATGTAGCACTGGTCGAAGAGGATGCATCTAAAAGGACATACAGTGCATTAACCTTTGGTGTATAGGCGAGTCTTGAGGTATTTTTCGCGACAGGTGAAGCCCTGAAGTTACTAGGGTAGCTTGTTGGCTGGCTGGCACAGCCTGATAGCAAGGCCAAGCCCGTAGCGGATACTACGGGAATAATTATCTTCTTTAGCATAAATCTCTCCTGAATTATAGTAAGGTAATCACTATTTTAACACTAATACTTTTTTTTAAAAGCCTCATTCTAATTACTCCTTAAGCATGAAATAATAGGGTGCAAAATATACTCACAACCGAGATGGAAATAAAAGCAATTAAAAACACTCGTAATAAGGGAGATGGAAACAAATAATCATCCAATATTGCTGGTCTTTTTGTCCGTCTTCTGCGTTGTAGTAACCGTTACGTAACTTGCTATGCGCCGGTTACTACGCCTTGAATACGAACAAAAATCCTGCCCAATACTGGACGATTATTTATTTCCAGCTCCCTAACTTGTTTATTAATGTTAATTTTTAACAGATGTTGTGAATAAAATAAAGCTGCTGTAGACTTTCAGACATCCTGCATATCCCCATAAAAATAGTTTACACTTTCGAATATCATTAAACATTGCTGATTATAACGGATTCTATTGATGATGTAAGTATTTGATATATTTACCTTAAGGGCGTTAATCCTTGAAAAATGCAGTCTTGGTTGTCTGCAATGAATAGCTTAATTATGGTTCCTAGCCTTTTGAAGAATAGATAAAAACCTGTAACACAATGATTTAAATATATTTACTATGCAAAAAAATCTATCAACAGAAACTGTAGCATCAGAAAAAATGAAAGACAATACGTATAACCGTTCAGGTCGAAATTATTTACCTGAAAAACTATAGTTAAAGTATGAGGACGGTATGAGCAGGGCAACTGGCGCAGTATTTTTGTTCGTCTTCGAGGCGCGGCAACTTTGCTCTAACAGGCTACGTAACTGTTTGTGCAACAAAGAGGATGGACAAAAAGACAAGTTAATTCGCAAGTTATTTTATCACATGCCTAAAAGCCTCTAAACAATTTTTTTAAGACAGAAACTATAATGAAATGAGTATAAAAACACGATTTGCCCCGAGTCCAACAGGTTATTTACATGTAGGTGGTGCACGTACAGCCCTGTTTTCCTGGTTACACGCAAAAAAAAATAAGGGAAGCTTTGTTCTGCGCATAGAAGACACTGATATACAGCGTTCAACACAGCAGTCTGTTGATGCGATTCTTGAAGGGATGCAGTGGCTAGAGCTGGATTACGATGAAGGCCCTTTTTACCAGACACAACGATTTGATCGTTATAACGAAATTATTCAGCAGTTACTTGCACAGGGTGATGCTTATTACTGTTATTGCTCCAAAGAGGAGTTAGATGCCTTGAGAGAGCAACAAATGGCGAATAAGAAAAAGCCACGTTATAACGGTAAATGCCGTAATAATAAGACAGAACAGGAAGGGATGGAGCGTGTTATTCGCTTTCGAAATCCAAAAGAAGGTGAGGTTGTTTTCGAAGATTTAGTTAAAGGAAAAATTACTGTTGCCAATAAAGAATTAGATGATTTGATTATTGCGCGTACGGATGGTACTCCTACTTATAACTTAACAGTTGTTGTGGATGATATGGATATGGACATTACCCATGTGATCCGAGGTGATGATCATGTCAATAATACACCTAGACAAATTAATATCTTGCGGGCACTTGAGGCAGATTTACCGCAATATGCTCATCTACCGATGATATTAGGCGACGATGGTGCACGCCTATCAAAACGTCATGGTGCTGTCGGTGTTATGCAGTATCGCGATGATGGTTATTTACCTGAAGCTTTGTTGAATTATCTGGTCAGATTAGGCTGGTCGCATGGAGATCAGGAGTTATTTAGTCGTGAGGAAATGATAGAGCTGTTTGATTTAAGTCGGGTCAATGTATCAGCATCTGCTTTTAATACTGAAAAATTATTATGGATTAATCATCAATACATAATGAATTCAGACCCAGAGATTATCGCAAAGCATCTGGAATGGCATATGCAGCAGCGGGGCATTGATGCCACCTCAACAGGCCCTGAACTGGTAGAAATAGTCAAAGCGCAACGAGAACGCAGTAAAACCCTAGTCGATATGGCCAATGCCAGTGTTTATTTTTATCAGGATTTTACCCAATACGATGCTAAAGCAGCGAAGAAAAATTTTAAACAAGGTACAGATGAAGTTTTGCAAATATTATTCAATGCATTTTCAGATATTTCTGTATGGCAGGGAAAAGCTTTGCATGATATTGTTTTGCAAACAGCTGAACAGCTGGAATTAAAGCTTGGAAAAGTAGCGCAACCTTTACGAGTGGCTGTATGTGGTACAGGTATGTCCCCTTCTATTGACATCACTTTATCTTTATTGGGGAAAGAAAAAACTTTAAATCGACTAGAGAGAGCGATAAACTACATCAAGGAAAATAAAGACTAGACAGGAGTTGAATATAAGGTATAATCATTGAGCTCAACTGAGTGGTCATTAGGGGCCATAGCTCAATTGGGAGAGCGCAACACTGGCAGTGTTGAGGTCGGCGG
>CAZLLL010000163.1:0-6620 GCA_964560255.1 uncultured Methylomonas sp. | reverse complement strand
AAGGCGAACAAAAAGACAAGTCAGAATGCACACGTTATTTGATTCCCATTCCTACGTAAGGAATGTGCACAGAATGGGGTGAGTAACAGAGTAGAAATAGATGTATAGCGAGCTACGTTACTATTTCTATCAAAAGAAGACGGATAAAAAGACCACCCAAATACACAAGCTATATTGTCACATTTCTTAGTGCCTCCCTCTGAATAACCAGGAATATGAAAGTATCAATCTGCTCGGAGTGTAGGCTAAAATCTACGCTCCAGTTTTCTCGGTTATTTAAGGACACGTGGGAGCTAGTTGCTTAAGCTATTTTTGTAGCCGCAGGTGTTTTTTGTGCCATGCGAATGAATTCGTACCTATGGTTGCTCAATTTATTTCGTGCATGATCCTTACTTCGCTGAGATAATTATATCCTAATACTTGAACAGAAAATTTATTTAATGAACTATCTATGAAACAGAGTTATGGGTTGCATCACTGTAAAATAAAAATTATACCGCTACTTGTTTTTATCTGTTTATTTACTTTATTACTGCGCCTGGGGTTTTGGCAGTTAAGTCGGGCCGAAGAAAAGAGGGAGTTTTTGGAAAATCAATTTCAAAGTATGCAAAAGGAAGTGCTGCCCATAACTGAATTATTAATGGAAAAAAAAGAGTCAAGATATCGGCGAGTTATACTGGAAGGTCATTATGATACTGAACATCAGTTTTTATTAGATAATCAGTTTCACGAGGGGAAAGTCGGTTATTTAGTTTTAACTCCTTTTATATTGACCGCAACGAATCAGACTATTCTGGTTAATCGTGGCTGGATATTGATGGATAAGAATAGAATGCAGTTACCCGATATTAAATTCACACCAACACAGGGAAAGCTTTTTATAGAAGGGGTGATTAATCATTTTCCACAAGTGGGTCTGGTTTTAAAAGGCGCAGATGAACCACAAAAAGGTTGGCCTTCCGTGGTACAGTTGATTAATACGGAGAAAATTACTCACAAGCTTCATCAGCCTATTGTGGGTTTTCAGGTACAATTATCGTCTGAAGAGCCGTATGGTTATGTACGTGACTGGAAAATCACTACACGAATGCCGCCAGAAAAACATATTGCTTATGCATTTCAATGGTTTGCGCTAGCAGTGACCTTAACTTTATTAGCCCTATGGGGAACTTGTAGAACACCTAAAAATGACTGATCAAAAAAAGAAGAACCAGCGCACGATTATTATATTAGCTTTAATGACGATTGTTCCTTTTAGCATCGCATGGTATTTAACCACTGACCCGAATTTTCGGCCTGGATCAACTAACAAGGGGCAACTCATCATTCCAGTGATTACAACTAAACGTGTTGAATTACAAGGGATAGATCCGTTTTCAATTGAAAATATTGATGAATTAAAAGGCCACTGGGTAATGTTAAATATTATTCAAACAAAGCAATGTGATAAGGTGTGTGCGGATGCGATTCATGCAACTAAGCAAATACGCCTGATGATAAATAAAGAATTAACACGCGTTAGGCGGGCAGTGATTGTGATGCAGGGTGAGCAACAAAAAGATTACCTGTTATGGAAGCGGCAGGGTGATCGGCTATTAAAGCTCGAATCGACAGAGTATCGAAAACTGGGTGACACTGAGAAAAAAAATCAGCATCAATTATCCTGGTGGGAAAAAGATTATCGCTTAATAAAAGTAAAGTCGAATGTTGCGTTAACTAAAAAAATACAGAAATTGCTCGGCACAAGTATGACTGGCGGACAACTAATATTGATGGATCCTTTAGGTAACTTGATGATGCAATATAAATCAGGTTTTGATCCCTATGCTGTCAAGCGTGACTTAAAAAAATTACTTAGAATTTCTCAGATTGGTTAACAGATATGTTCAGATTTTTTACTCTTTTAGCTTGTTGCTTTACCCTACTGGCAAGCGTATCAGGTATATTTCAACGCTTTTCACCTGTAAATTTTCAATCTTGTACGCAGTACTCAAGCTGTATTACACAAATTAGTCAGCTTATTAACAAGGCAACCCTCAGTGTCTATGATATTACGTGGCTGGCGCATTCTTTCAGTACGCTAGCCATTATTCTATGTGTGGCTGCAATGTTATTAAGCAGTTTCTGGTCTAGATCATCACGGATATCAGCAACAATCTGGACGCTTGTTCTGGCGAGTATTGTCGGCTTGCAGCTTGTACCGAGTCTTTATCAGCCTATGCTGGCAACTCAGGCACTGAATCATTTTGTCCACTACTTGTTAAATGCGCTGGTTTTATTTATTGCATTTCATATTTATTTAAGCAGTAAAACGCTCTGGACTAAGCGGAATGAAAGTGGGCAACTGTTAGTTTTCTGTGCAATACTACTACTAGGAGTCCAGCTTGTTATAGGTGCATGGCTTGCTGCAAATAATGCCGGACTGGCTTGTGGCGAGTTTCCTCGCTGCCTGGGATCCTGGTGGCCAGCGGCTGATTATCAACATGCCTTTAACCTGTTTTCGTCATTGTCTTTTAGTGCGAAAGTTGGGTTACATTGGGCTCACAGGCTTTCTGCCGTTGTTGTCTTTATTATTCTGACGTGGCTTATGCTAGCAGCCACTACAAACCGTATAAAGCGCATTCGCTGGGCAGGTACTACGGTTAGTTTACTGTTGTTGATACAGATTGCGACGGGTGTTCTACTGGTTAAACTGATGATGCCCGTCTGGGTTGTTGCTGTTCATAGCCTGACAGCGATGCTATTGATGTTGCCATTACTGGCTATCCGATTTTATACTAAATATCAACCCTTAGAGAAGCAAGTTGTTGATCTTAATGAACAGTCTGTAGAATTACCTCAGCGAGAAGAAGAGGTCATTACAGCAGACGTTGTTCAGGAAGTTCCTCAGTTAGAGCGCGTTGAACCTGAGTCTTTATATTTGCGTTTAAAAACGCAACTGGGTAAAACTCGCAAAGGTTTAGGCAGCGCGCTATCATTTGTTGCACTGGGCAATAGACGCATTGACCAGGATTTACTGGAAGAGATAGAAACTAGCTTATTAATGGCTGATGTTGGTGTGGAAGTGACAACAGGTATTATTGCCAGACTGGAAGACAGTGTTGAGAAGCACCAGTTAAAAGATGCCAGTGCTTTGTCCGCACTACTGAAGCAACAATTACTGGAATTATTAGAACCCGTTAGTCAGCCTTTAGTGATTCCCGAAAAGCAAGGGCCTTATGTTATTCTAGTTGTCGGTGTCAATGGTGTAGGTAAAACAACAACCATTGGAAAATTAGCGCAAAGACTACAACAACAGGGTCATAGTGTTATGTTGGCAGCGGGAGATACCTTTAGAGCAGCGGCAGTTGAACAGCTACAAATCTGGGGTGAGCGTAACCAGATTCAAGTCGTTGCGCAACATACGGGAGCTGATTCGGCATCGGTGATATTTGATGGAATACAGTCTGCGCAAGCAAAAGGTGTTGATGTGCTTATTGCAGATACTGCAGGGCGTTTGCATACAAAATCTAATTTAATGCAAGAGTTAAGCAAAATCAAACGGATTATGACTAAGCTGGATGAGACTGCACCACATGAGGTATTATTGGTTCTGGATGCAGGTACAGGTCAAAATGCGTTGACTCAGGCGGAACATTTTAATAAATCAGTTACTTTGACAGGTCTTGCATTGACTAAATTAGATGGCACGGCAAAAGGGGGAATGATTTTTGCGTTAGCTAAACAGATTGGAGTGCCCATTCGTTTTCTAGGTGTTGGTGAAGGAATAAATGACTTGCAGGATTTTAATGCTGAACAATTTATTGAAGCACTGTTTGTGACTGAATAGAATTTAGACTTAAGTGAATGCTAACCTTTGATCATGTCTTTAAGCGCTATATAGATGCAGGAGATGCACTGAGCGATATAAGCTTTCATCTTGGAAAAGGTGAAATGGCTTTTTTAACGGGACATTCGGGAGCAGGTAAAAGTACCCTGCTTAAATTAGTGGCAATGATTGAACTGTGTTCGCGAGGACAAGTGTTGGTTGATGGGCAAAGTCTTGGTCAAATGCACGCAAAGCAAATCCCTTTTTTACGTCGTAAACTAGGGCTTATTTTTCAGGATTATAAATTATTGTTTGATAGAACTGTTTTTGATAATGTGGCTCTACCCTTGGTAGTGGCAGGCGTGGGGCAATATGAAATGGCTCGACGAGTGCGTGCTGCGCTGGATAAAGTAGGTTTATTAGGCAAAGAAAAAAAATATCCTTTAGCCTTGTCTGGCGGTGAGCAGCAGCGTATTGGAATAGCGCGTGCGGTCGTTAATAAACCTGCAATCATTTTGGCCGATGAGCCGACTGGAAATCTGGATCCTGACTTATCAACAGAGATTATGTATTTATTTGAACAGTTTAAGCAAGTAGGTGTCACTGTTTTAATTGCCACCCATGATATAGGATTAATTCGTCGCTTTGAGCATAAGATATTACAACTAGATCAGGGACGGTTGATTAATCAGCGCTTATGAAACCCGTCCAGCGTAATAAAACTGAACATACCAGACATGTCCAAAAACCAAGAGCGGCAAGGCGAGGAGATAATAATCGTATTATTAATGCCGTCAAACGCCATAAAGCATCGTTAACCGCCAGTTTGGTTCGTCTACTACACTCACCCTTTAATTCAGCCATCGCAGTAACCGTGATGGCAATAGCCATAGCACTAGCAGGTAGTTTTTATGTTTTGGTTAATAATGCTCAACAGTTAATTGATTCTTTGCAAACTGGCAAGCAAATATCCTTGTTTTTGCATCAGCAAGTCAGCCATCAGCAAGCACGTAAACTCGCTGCAGAGATCCGCACATATAACACAATAGAAAAAGTAAGCCTGGTTTCTAAACAACAGGGATTAGCAGAATTTAAGCAATACAGCGGCTTTGGTGCCGCGCTGGATGCGTTGCAAGATAATCCATTGCCAGCGGTCTTGCAGGTTTATCCAAAAGAATCAGTCACAGAAGCCTACCAGTTAAAGCAATTACTTGTACAACTACAGCAACAGCAAGCCGTCGATTTTGCTCAGATAGATATGGGCTGGGTGACCCGACTACAATCCATTATGATAATAGTGAACAGGGTTGTCGTGCTATTAAGTAGTTTATTGGCATTAGCCATTATGTTTATCACTGGAAACACTATACGCTCTGAGCTGCAAGTACGGCATGATGAAGTCGTGGTTACTAAACTAGTGGGTGGTACCAATGCATTTATTCGTCTGCCTTTTTTATATACAGGTTTCTGGTATGGACTTATTTCAGGTTTACTGGCCTGGTGTATTATTTCTTTGCTGCTGGTTACGCTGCAGGCACCGATAGAGCAATTATCTTTGCTTTATCAAAGTCAGTTTCGATTACACTCTATGAGTATTAATGAGTCAGTTGTACTGGTATTGGTCTCCTCTATACTCGGTGTTATCGGTGCATTTGCAGTCGCAAGTCACCAGCTTAGATTATTAAAGCCTGAGTAGTTATTTAGGAATGGGAATCAAATAACGTGTGCATTCTGACTTGTCTTTTTGTTCGCCTTCTGCGTTGCGGAAACAGTTACGTAGCTAGCTATGCGCCTGTTACCGCGCCTTGAAGGCAAACAAAAATACTGCGTCATAATTGCACAACTTATTCAATTCCCATTCCTTAATTTTCAATATTAGAAAAAGCCCACTGTTTAGTACAGGTACTATCTCCCGTTACAATACTAGAAATCACTGCGCCAATATCACCATTATCCTGAATGACCAAGAAATCACCTTCAGCAGTGACAGCGCCTCCTGCCAAAGGCGTTATATCAAATTTTATCAACTCCGCGTTTAATCCAGGATCAGGGTGTTCAGATGTTGTAAAATCACTTATTTCAATACCTAAGGCAGTAAACACATAACTGTTGCCATCATAGGTCAGCGTATCCTGATATTCTTCTGCAATAAAGCCTCGTCCACAATCAAGTTCAGTCAGAAAACCACCAATTTTCCAGCTTTGTATAGGGCTTGGATCTGGAAGTGTGGGTATAGGAGTTGTTGGTGAAGGTGTTGTTGGAATAGGCGGTGTTTGTGGTGTAGGTGCTGGTTGATCCGGTGTTGTAGGTGTGGGGGCTGAGGTAGTAATATAATCACTGATTTTTCCTACAAAAAGTAGGCCATTAAAAACATCCCCATAAACATAAACGTCTTCTCCTAATGTGCCAATATAGTTATCCGTATTAGAATAATAACGCGCCCAATAGTCATCCAGTTCAAAAGTTTCTTCATCTGATAGGCTAAAAAATTGAGGATAATTTTCTTCTGCAAAATCGAATAATTGATTAGATATATTTAGCTGGCTTGCATCTGCAGCATAGGCATAATTTAATATCCCATATGATAGTAGTAGCAATGTAGATGCTGATTTAATAAATACTGAATACATAACATAATTCCGTCATTTTCTCCTCTATTTTTAAATTGTTAAAGTTCCATGGGAGAATTTTATGAAACCTAACAAGACACAATTAACAATACTTTAATGTTGTGAGTGAGGCACGAACGCACCCATTCATGCTTTTATCACAAAATGGATACTTCAAGTGCTTATGATTGTGGGTTATTTTT
>CAZLLL010000162.1:0-6743 GCA_964560255.1 uncultured Methylomonas sp. | reverse complement strand
GTATTGCTCTCTATTATACAGCTTGTCAAGAAACTTTTTATGAGAAAGCCGTGCGTTACTTACCAAGCTGGGGTGAAGTTCGGTTTAGCATCTGAGAGAATATTTAAAGCTCAAATAGACTATTCCTATCACACAACTTTAACTCGGATGGATGGTGGCTTGATCATTCCTTACTTAATGCTTCTGCTAAAGCTTTTGCAGGCATATAACCAGGAAAAACAGTCCCTTTAGGCGTAATGATCATGGGTGTGCCTCGTACATCTAATTCATCGCCTAAAGCCATATGTGCATCTACTGGGTTTTTACAGGTTTTTTCTGCTGGCGGGTTAGTATTCGATTTAGCCGCTGTTAGTGCCGCATTTCTGTCATCAGCGCACCAGACAGAAACGGCTTTTTTATACGCTCCCGAATCTTTACCTGCTCGAGGAAAAAATAAATATTGTACGGTAATGCCCTCAGCCAGATATTGATCAATTTCTGAATGTAGTTTACGACAATAACCACAATCTATATCTGTAAAAACATTGATCACATATTTCTGTATAGGGGCTTTAAAAATGATCATATCATCTTTAGAGACCGCATTGATGAGTATCGCTTTTGCCACAGCTAATTTTTCTTCAGTCAGGTCTTTTTTCTCCACTAAATCAAACATCCGCCCCTGAATAAAATAGCGCCCATCTTCTGAAACATAGTAGATATTGGCACCCGCCATTACTTCATATACGCCTTTTATAGGCGAAGGATTAATCTCTTCGATTTTTAAAGAAGGCATCCTTTCGGTTAATATTTTTTTTAATGCATTTTTATCCAGCCCTGAATTTTTATTCACTTCGGCGCAAGAAATAAATGATAAAAATAAACTGCTCACTAACAAAGTCTGTAAAAATTTTTTCATAAAAACCCATAAGAATTGAGAATAGAGCCTTAAATGTGCTCTATTTATTGAAATAAACGCTCTATATCCACAAACATTGCTAAAGACATCAGTGCTAACAATGCTACCATACCAATTTGCTGAAATATTATTTGTACTTTATCAGCCACAGGGCTTCCTTTGATTGCTTCAACAGCAAACATTAATAAATGCCCTCCATCTAAAACCGGTATGGGTAGTAAGTTGAGTACACCTAGGCTAATACTGATGATCGCCAAGAATTTTAGAAAAGATACCAGCCCCATTTCAGCTGATTTTCCAGCATACTGTGCAATACTGATCGGACCACTGAGGTTCTCTACCGAAGCATTTCCGATAAACATCTGCCCTATCATTTTTAATGTTGCGCCGGAATAATACCAGGTACGCTCAAAGGCGGCAATCAGAGCATCAACGGGAGCCAAGGTGTACTCGACCATAAGCGATTCACGCAAGCCTTCCGGAATTTGCACACCGACTCCGATCTTACCAATGACTTTCTCATTTTCAATGACACTTTCTGGCGTTATATTAAGCTCCAAAACTTGCCCATCACGCTCTATTTGTACCCGCATTATTTGTCCAGCATGGTCTTGAACATATTTTACCCAGGCCATCCAGTCACTAAATTCAATATCATTTGCTCTAACAATCAAGTCTCCTGTCTGCAGCCCTGCCTGTGCTGCAACACTATTTTCTATCACTTTCCCCACAACAGGCAGTATTACAGGCTGCCATGCTCTTAGACCTAATTCCTTAAATAGGCGCTCGGTATTCCGACTCACCTCTAAAGGAATAAATAGCGTATGAGTGATTAAAACATCCTCCTCTGTTTTAACCTCGACAAGTATTCCTTCTTCTCCACCTACAACGGAAGCCAGTAGGGTTTCCATGGTATTTCGCCAAGTCACTGTCTTTATGTTATTAACGGCAACGATCTCTTCCCCTTCAACAAATCCAGCTTGCGCAGCCAGAGTACTCGGCTCAATCGTTCCCACTACAGGCCGCATTCCTGTTTCGCCTAACATAAAGACAAACCAGTAGAGAATAACGGCCAGCATTAAGTTAAATATAGGGCCTGCCGCGACTATTGCTGTGCGTGCCCATAATGGCTTTTGGGTAAAAGCATAGGGCAAATCTTCCTCAGAGACTTCACCTTCACGCTCATCGACCATTTTGACATAGCCACCTAATGGAATGAGTGACAAGACATACTCTGTTGAAGCACTATCTTTTTGATATCTCCAGACAACCTTACCAAAGCCGATTGAAAAACGTAATACTTTTACCCCGGTTTTTCTAGCAACCCAAAAGTGACCAAATTCATGAATTGCAACCAGCAAGCTTATTGCAACAATAAAATAGAATACAGCGTGTAAAATTTCCATCAGATAGTTAACTTTTTAATAATTATTTGCGCTTGTTCACGCGCATCTTGATCTGCTTCAAGGACATGTTCCAGCGTATCCGCTTGTGTTGCACTAAATTTTTGCATACTTTGTTCAATCACTACCGGAATATCTGTAAAACGTATTTGTTCATTCAAAAAAGTGTCTACAGCAATTTCATTTGCAGCATTTAATATAGTCGGCATAATGCCACCTGCTGAAATGGCCTCCATTGCTAAACGCAAACAAGGAAAACGCTGTAAGTCAGCAGGTTCAAAATCCATCTGTTTAACTGCAAAAATATCTAGCGCAGCCACCCCGGAGTCAAAACGTTCAGGCCATGCCAGCGCATGAGCGATAGGAACACGCATATCTGGATTACCCATTTGCGCCAGCACACTACCATCAACATAATCCACCATGGAGTGAATAATGCTTTGCGGATGAATAACAACCTGAATTTGTTCAGGTTGCATATTGAATAGCAAGCAGGCTTCAATAAGTTCCAGACCTTTATTCATCATCGTCGCAGAATCAACTGATATTTTTCTGCCCATATCCCATTTTGGGTGTGCAACGGCTTGCTCAACTGTGACAGAAGCCAGTTCACCTAATGGTGTCGTCCTAAAAGGCCCACCGGATGCAGTTAACAAAATACGTCGTGCGGAAGGCACATCGTGCCCTGCTGTATAATTTGCAGGCATACACTGGAAGATCGCATTATGCTCACTATCAATCGGAAGTAATACTGCATCGGAATCTTGTACTGCACGCATAAAAATATCACCCGACATCACCAGCGACTCCTTATTCGCAAGTAATACTGTCTTACCTGCCTGGGCAGCAGCCAGGGCGGACAACAACCCTGCAGCACCAACAATAGCAGCCATTACAGAATCCACAGTTTCCAGAGTTGCCACTGTCACCAAGGCTTCTGCGCCACATAGCACAGTCATATTAGCGACTGCCGAACCTGCTATTTTTGTTTTAAATTCTGCACCTTTTACGGCATCAACAATGACCGCATAGTCTGGTTTAAATTCCAGGCACTGTGTGTATAAAACATCAATATTAGTATGCGCCGTTAAAGCAATCACTTGATATTCATCTGCATGACGTTTGACGACATCTAAAGTACTCACACCGATAGAGCCCGTTGCTCCGAGTATACAGATGCCCTTCATGAATACATCCATCTGATAAGCCAGACACCTGAATAGAAAATGGGAATAGCTGCAATCATACTATCCAGACGATCCAGGAGACCACCATGACCCGGTAAAATTGCACCACTGTCTTTAACACCACGAATGCGCTTTGCCACACTGAAAAATAAATCACCATAAATAGAAACCAGTACGGTAATCAATGAAAGCAAGATAAAGTCAGCCATAATCAAAAACGACCAGCCATAAAAAATTGATAAACTCAGTCCCATAACAAGACCTGCGGCTAATGCGCCATACATTCCTTCCAGAGTTTTTCCTGGACTTATCTCAATCGCTAACTTAGTAATGCCAAATTTTTTACCTGCAAAGTAAGCTGCGATATCGGCAGCCCAGATCAGCAAAAATAGATACATCGTCATTGCTGGCTCTTCTATGACCAGGAGACGTGATAAAAAGAACCACGCTGCAACCAGTATGCAGCCACCTGTCAATAATTTTTTACTCTGGCTTTGTTTTAGCTTTAATAACTCAGCTCCAAATTTACGAATTCTTAACATCATCCAGAACCAGAACAAGACGATAGGAATCATCAGCGACTCAATCACACCTGAATAAGTTCTAATTTCTGGCCAATTTGCTATTTGCACGATCGCTTCCAGTAGTTGCGTCCAGGAATACAGCAAAAACATAGCCATTATCATAATAGATAAAAATAAAAGCTTTACAACGACTGATTTAACATCCGCCAGATTTGTCCATTCCCAAGCGGCAAACAGCATAACAACTCCCCAGATCAGAGAAAAATAAACATGGGGCAACAGAAAGATTGCTGACACGACCAAAAGTGCTAGAACTGAAGCGGTAATAACGCGTAGAAGTAACATATTTTTATTATTTTATCGAAAAAACAGATTTATTATAAAGACCGACCTGGCAATATAACTTAATTAGGAATATTTTGGACTTGTTCGCTAGTACGTCCAAAACGACGCTCTCGCGTCAGAAAATCATCTATTGCATCCTGCATAGTCTGGCCATTAAAATCTGGCCATAATTTCGGAGTAAAATGAAATTCCGCATAAGCAAGTTGCCAAAGTAAAAAATTACTGATGCGCTTTTCACCTCCCGTGCGAATAAATAAATCAGGGTCGGGTAAATCCGGAATAGATAAAGCACTGGCAATCATAGTCTCGTCAATTTCTGCTGGGGCTACTTCACCTGCTTTAACTTTTTGTGCGATAGACTGTAATGCCAGCGTCATATCTCGATGCCCACCATAGTTGGCTGCAATGACAAGCGTTAGACCCGTATTATTTTCCGTTTGCTGCTCACTTTCAGCCATTTTCTGCTGTAATTTATCAGAAAACTCATCACGCTCGCCAATAAAACGTAAACGAATATTATTCTTGTCCAGGCGGTTGACTTCTTTTTGCATGGTCCCCATAAAAAGCCCCATCAGCTTAGAGACTTCTTCTTTAGGTCGCCGCCAATTCTCGCTACTAAAGGCAAAAAGTGTTAGCACCTGTATGTCTTGTTCAGCACAAAACTGAACCACACGTTTAACGGCCTTAACACCCGCCGGGTGGCCCATAACACGAGGTAAATGGCGTTGCTGCGCCCAGCGCCCATTACCATCCATAATAATGGCAATATGCTTTGGGTAGTGCGACTTATCCACTTGGTCTTGTTCAGCTTGCATAATGGCCTGCTTTAAATAGATAGTAAATCAGCCTCTTTTTCTTCCAGAAGCTTTTCTACCTGTTTGATATATTGATCGGTAATTTTCTGCACCTTATCCTCACCTGTATGCGCCTCATCTTCTGAAATCATTTTTTCTTTTAATGCTTCTTTAATTTCAGAATTTGCATCGCGGCGAATACTACGAATAGAAACACGTCCACCTTCCGCTTCAGCTTTCACAACCTTAACCAGATCACGACGACGTTCTTCTGTTAGCATAGGCAGAGGAACACGAATTACATTACCATTTGTCACTGGATTTAAACCTAAATCTGATGACATAATTGCTTTTTCTATGGCTTGCATCAGGCTTTTTTCCCAAGGCGCAACTGCTAGAGTCCTTGAGTCATCAACAGTCACATTTGCAACCTGAGATAAGGGCGTATCCGCACCATAGTAAGAAACAACAACCTGATCCAGTAAACTGGGATGGGCGCGCCCCGTTCTTATTTTTTTAAAACCTTTTTTAAGCGCCTCAATACTCTTATCCATTTTACTTGATGCGTCTTGTTGAATATCACTTATCATTTATATTATCCTCGCTCTATGAGAGAGCCTATTTCTTCACCTTGCATTAAGCGCATAACAGCACCAACTGCAAAAATATTCATGACCCGCATAGGCAAATTATTATCTCGACACAGTACTAATGCTGTCGTATCCATGACTGTCAAACGCTGATCTAACGCTTCATCATAAGTAAGTTTTGGGTAGAATACAGCATCGGCATTTTTTTCAGGGTCTGCAGAATAAACCCCTTCTACCTTGGTTGCTTTAATCATCAACTCAGCATTAATTTCAATTGCTCTTAAACTGGCTGCTGAATCTGTCGTAAAAAATGGATTTCCGGTACCTGCGGCAAAAATAACCACCCGCCCTTTTTCTAGATGTCTAACCGCCTTTCTACGAATATAATCCTCGCAAACTTCATTAATTTGTAGCGCACTCATGACACGCACTGGCTGTCCCAGATATTCTAATGAATCTTGCATTGCCAAGGCATTCATCACCGTCGCCAGCATCCCCATCTGGTCAGCAGTCACACGATTTAAACCTTCTGTCGCATGTTCTGAGCCACGTAATATATTTCCACCACCTATGACTAAACCAACTTGTACTCCTGCATCACAGAGTTGTTTTATTTCTGTCGCCAAGCGTTTTACGATTTTAGCGTCAATATTCCCTCCGTTTTCGCTCATTAACGCTTCACCACTTAACTTAAGCATAATTCTTTGGCAAATGAGTTTAGTCATAACTATTTCCTATTCTGGCTAGTGTTAGTTTCGTATATTGCATACAATTAATAAATTTTAATCCCTTGATTTATTATTTATTTTTCTGCTCCTGCTTATTTTTCGGCCACCAACTTTAAGACAGGACAGACTTACATCACGTTGAAAACTTATCCTGTCTAAAATTGGTAATTCTTTTTAAAGCCCCTAAATTAAGACGAGCTGTAGGTTGCGGGTGAGGCACGAACCCCAACATTTTATGAATTCAGCTTATTAAAAATATTGGTAAATAAAAAAT
>CAZLLL010000161.1:0-6757 GCA_964560255.1 uncultured Methylomonas sp. | reverse complement strand
TCCCTAACCAACTGAGTTCACAATCGCTAAAGATCAACCAACTTATCGTATTTTTGTGATGTGAGCGAGACGGGGTATTCACCCTGTTTCAAACTTTTAGGATTCAAATACAACAGGAATTCTGTGTAGTATCATGACTTATAAACGTTATGGACGGGATAAAAATCCCGTCCAGCGTAGTTATTCTTTTATGTCTTAATCCCCTATAAAGCGGGGCACCAGTCAAACCCTTAGCCCCTTGAAATATCTTTTATTATCATAAAGATACAGAAGGGTTTCAGGAGACCGATTTTGGACTTTTGAGTTAGCGAAAAAAATGCTCATAATCACCATATCTTGACTGTTAATTCTATGCCACCTAGTGCTTTTTTAGTGACTCACAATATCCAAATCAACTATAAAATACACGCTATGCATGTTAGCATAATTTATATGCTTTATCAAAATAGAGTCTTAGGCGAGACGGAGTATTCACCCTGTTTCAAACGTTTAATATTGAAATACAACAAGGAATACCGTGCAATATCATGACGGATAAACGTGATAGACGGGATAAAAATTCCGTCTATCACAGGAGAAAAAAAACTAAATTCCTGATACTCTTCATGGTAGAATATTTCTGTCTTAGAGCCTTATGTTCTCTAGGGAATCCAGCCTTAAAGAGCTCATTATTTTTCTTTATGTTCGCCATACTATCTCAGGTTTACCGAGGAACGTGCACGAAATAACTTGAGCAATTATGGCGCAGTATTTTTGTTTGCCTTCAAGGCGCAGTAACAGGCTCATAGCTAGCGACGTAACTGTTGCCGCAACGCCGAAGGCGAGCAAAAAACAAGTCAGAATGCACACGTTATTTGATTCCCATTCCTATGTGCAATGACTCATTTAGTGAATCTGGTCATTATCGTATACCTCATAGTCACTTTTTATATATAAATGAACATTAATTTCTTGCTGGCTGGTTTACTATCCTTTTTTCTTTATGCCTGCGCTGTTCCCATAGAAAAAGTAAGCTCTCCAGCGATAATACCCGAAAAATTTACTCAAACAGGTAACACTCCCTTACAGGAACACTGGTGGCTAGCCTTTAAAGACCCGCAACTTAATCAATTAATTGATCAGGGGTTAAACAACAATTTTAGTCTATTAGCGGCTTTTAATCGTCTGCAGCAAGCAAAAACCATTGCACAAAAAACCAGCTCCGAATTAATCCCCAGTATCAGCGCAACATTCGGTGGAGCACAAAATTACTCTTATAATCGCGATAATAGTCAATTTATTCTTGGCCTGAATGCCAGTTATGAAGTTGATTTATGGGGACGAATACGCTCACAGAATCAGGCTGCTGATCTTGATGTACTGAGTACTCAGCAAGAGTTAAAGACTGCCGCGATTTCTTTATCTGCTGAAATCGCTATTGCCTGGTATCGTTTAATTGCGCAACGCAGCCAGTTACAGTTGCTTAGACAACAAATTCAAACCAATCAGGATAATGTACAAATTACGACCTTACGCTTTGCTAGTGCTCAATCCACTGCAGCAGACTTGTTTCAACAGCAGCAAACCCTAGAAGCCAGGGTCGGTGATCAATACGATGTGCTGGCGACTATTCAGGTGCTTGAATATCAGTTAGCGATCCTTACCGGACAGACACCGGGTATGCTGCAACTGACAGATAAGCAGCAGTTACCTGACTTACCGTTGCAACCATTAACGGGGCTGGGGACTGAGCTTATCCAGCGGAGGCCAGATATACGCGCGGCTTATTTTCGTGTACAAGCGGCAGACCAACGTATTGCAGCGGCGATTGCAGACCGCTTCCCCAAACTCAGTTTATCTGCCAGTGTCGATACCTTATCACCTAATTTACAATCACTCTTTAATAACTGGGTCGCAACACTGGCAGGTAACCTGATTTTACCCATTGTCGATGGTGGACGGCGTGTCGCGGAAGTGAACAGAAGCAAAGCGGTTGCCGCTGAGGCATTGAATAATTATGCGACGACAGTACAGCAAGCGATAAAAGATGTTGAAGATGCCTTGATTCAGGAGCAGCAACAGCAGCAGTTGATTCATAGTCTTAATAAACAATATGTCTTATCCCAAAAGGCCACTGCGCAAATTCGCTTACGTTATATGTATGGTGCAATAGATTTTTTACGCGTTTTGACTGTACAGATTAGCCAGCAGTCACTGGAACGCAGTCGTATCTCGGCAAAACGTCAGCTGATAGAATACCGCATTAATCTCTATCGTGCACTGGCTGGAAGCTGGCCTTTAAAATTATTAGAACAGACAGCAGAAAATGACAAGGAAAAAAAAGATGGCTAAACGCCTGTTACGCTGGATACCAGCCTTGCTGATATTGAGTATTTCTCTCAGTTTATCTTATTACTGGCTAAGCCATAAACCCAAAGCAAAACCCGGTATTGCGCAACCCTTGGCAACTCTGGTCGAGAGTGTTCAACTGCAAGCGATGGATCACCCAATGACCATACAGGTGATGGGCAGTGTTATTCCAGCCAAAAAAGTAAATTTAACCTCACGTATTAATGGCATGGTGATCTCGGTTAGTCCGAACTTTATCCCCGGTGATTTTCTAAAAAAAGGAGAGCAAATTGTCCAGCTAGACCCAACTGACTACCAATTGCTGATTAAACAAAGAGAAAATGCACTGGCCAAAGCTAAATTTGATTTAACCATCGAACTGGGTCAACAGGCGATTGCACAGCGTGAATATATATTATTAAATGCCAATCTGGATCGGCAAAGTAAAAACCTGGTGCTACGCAAACCACATCTTGCTGTTGCCAAAACAGCTATTATTGCTGCCGAGGCAGCATTAACCCAGGCACGTCTGGATTTACAGCGCACTAAAACGACCAGCCCTTTTAATGCTATTGTATTAGAAACTAATGCGCATATTGGCTCTTGGGTATCTACTTTTTCCACAGGAACGCCGTTGATTAAACTGGCTGGCATTGATAACTTCTGGGTAGTCGCCAGCATTTCTGTCGATAAACTGAATAAAATACAAATCCCCAAAATTAATAGCAAAACGGGCTCAGCGGTGAAAATATTTTATACCGCCGCATGGGGCAAGGATAGCTATCGTATTGGTACAATCAAACGCCTGAAAGCTGAATTAGAACCGTCAGGACGAATGGCACAAATTATTATAGAAATCCCTGATCCACTGAGTCGGCTGACTGAGAACAAAGACGCACCGCCGTTAATTCTTGATTCGTTTGTACGCGTTGAAATCGCTGGCAATACGTTGGAAAATGTGCTGGCTATTGATGAAGACTGGTTACATAACGGCTCATACCTCTGGCTACTCAATAAGCAAAACACGCTTGATATCAAACAAATTACTCCGTTATACACAGAACAGGGAAAAGTTTATATCAATGCCGCACAGCTTTCCTTAAATACCCGCATTATCAGTAGCAATTTAAACACTCCCGTACAAGGTATGCAATTACGTGTGCAATCAATAAATCATGAATAATCACAATAGGGACATTCACACCCAGGGGCCCGTTCACTGGATGGCATCTCACCCTGTCGCCGCAAATCTGGTAATGCTGACTTTCATTATTGGTGGTTTAATGTTTATCAACACCATGAAACAGGAAGTTTTTCCAGACTTTGTCACCGATAGTATCGGCATCAATGTCAGCTATGCGGGTGCAGACCCCGAAGAAATTGAACGCAGTATTATCCTCGCCATAGAAGATGCCATTTCTGGAATAGAAGGCATTGATGAAATCAGCTCATCAGCCAAAGAAGGCGTAGGGCAGGTCATAGTAGATGCTCTCAGTGATGCAGATATTAATCTGCTGGCGCAAGAGATACAAAAAGAAGTTGACCGCATCACCACTTTTCCCGAAGAGGCGGAAGAGCCCAAAGTCTATATTTTTGCCAGTAAGCGCAAAACTATCTCATTGGTACTTTATGGTACAGCTGACGAGCGTGTTTTACATGAATTAGCCGAAAATTTCCGTGACCAATTGTTACAGGAAGAGAACATTACTCAAGTCAGTCTGGACGGCATTCGACCATTAGAAATCAGTATCGAAATCTCTCAGGAAAATTTACAGCGTTATCATCTTTCCTTGACTGACATTGCACAACGTATTCGTAGTGCCAGCTTTGATTTACCCGGTGGTAGTATAAAAACAGATGCTGGTGAAATATTAATCCGTATGCAGGAACGTAAAGAGACCGGACAACAATTTGCAAACATGCCGATTATTACCACCGCATCGGGTGCAAGCGTCTTACTCGGTGAGATAGCAACGATTAACGATGGCTATGAAGAGACAGATTATTCAGCCAATTACAATGGCTATCCTGCCATCATGTTGCAGGTTTACCGTGTTGGCAATCAAACTCCGATCAGTATTGTTGAGACCGTTAAACGACACATAGAACAGAGCAAATCAACGCTCCCTGATGGAATCTATACCGATATTCGTTATGATGCCTCAAAATCATATTCCGAACGCGTTGATTTATTACTGCGTAACAGTGCTCTAGGCTTATTACTGGTTTTTATGACACTGGCCTTATTTTTAGAGCTACGTCTGGCCTTCTGGGTGATGACAGGAATCCCTATTGCTTTTTTAGGATCATTTATACTCCTGCCCGCCTTAGGCGTTTCGCTCAATATGATCTCCTTGTTTGCCTTTATTATTGCTTTGGGTATTGTTGTCGATGATGCCATTATCATTGGCGAAAATGTCTATCATTATCGCCAGGAAGGCTACCCTCCCCTGACAGCTGCGATAAAGGGTGCTCAGGAAATGGCAACACCTGTGACTTTTAGTATTCTGACTAATATTGCCACCTTTATGCCTTTGTTTTTTATGCCGGGCGTGATGGGAAAAATATTCTTTATGATTCCTTGCGTTGTGATTCTAGTTTTTATACTCTCGCTGATTGAGAGCTTATTGATATTACCTAATCATCTGGCTCATATCAACGATAAACAGCGCACTGGAATACAGCTCTGGCTTTATCAGAAACAACAAAACTTTAGCCGCGCTTTTCGTCACTGGATTAGCTATCGTTATGGCGGTTTTCTGGATCTGACGCTCAGGCATCGTTATTTAACCGTGATAACGGCCTTTTCGCTATTGATTGCCACGCTGTCATATGCGGCCAGTGGTCGTATGGGTATGTCGATGTTTCCTAAAATCGAATCGGATTTTTCTCAAGTAACACTGACACTTCCTTTTGGTACGCCTGTCGAAAAAACTCAGGCCATTGTTGATCAGTTGATTCGCTCTGCGCGTGCAAGTATTGAACAGCGCGCAGGCGGCGAACAACTTATTCGTGGCATTTTTTCAGAACCGGGTAAAGGTGGTAGTCACAAAGCGATTGTTCGCACCTATCTCGCCCCCCCTGAAGTGAGAGATAAAATTATGGGAACTGCTGAATTTACTGAAATCTGGCGTGAACAAACAGGTGAAATAGCGGGTGTTGAAAGTTTGATCTTTGAGTCTGATTCAGGCGGCCCAGGTTCAGGTTCAGCGATTACCATAGAACTCACACATCGTGATATTGTCGTATTAGAAAAAGCCAGCATTCAATTAACCGACGCACTGCGCGTATACCCGATGGCAAAAGATATTGAAAATGGTATGAGCCTAGGCAAACAGCAACTGGATTTCTCATTATTGCCTGAAGGTAAAAGTCTGGGGTTAACTGCATTATCTGTTGCGCGTCAGGTACGTAATGCTTTTTATGGCACAGAAGTCCTACGCCAGCAACGCGGACGCAATGAAGTAAAAGTTATGTTACGCCTGCCTGAAAACGAGCGTGTTTCCATGCAAGATATGTATAACTTTCTGGTCTGGACTGAGCAAGGCGTTGCGATCCCCTTAAGAGAAGTTGTACAAGTCAAACGCGGTCGTGCATTTACCGAAATAAAACGCCGCAATGGTCAACGTAATGTACAGGTAAAAGCCAATGTAACCCCTAGAAGCAAGTCAGCCGAGATAGTCAATGCCATAAAGGAAACAACGTTACCCAATCTGGTTGCACAATATCCAGGCCTAAAATTTAGTTTTCAAGGTAGACAAGCCGATATGGCGGACAGTGTTGGCAGCTTAAAACTGAGCTTTGTGTTTGCGGTATTAGCCATCTATGCCATGCTAGCCATTCCTTTCAAGAGTTATGTGTTGCCTCTCATTGTTATTGTCAGTATTCCCTTTGGCATTATTGGCGCTATCTTCGGTCACCTGATTATGGGTTTTAACCTAAGTATATTAAGTATGCTAGGCATCGTCGCGCTATCAGGTATCGTGGTCAATGACTCGCTGGTATTAATTAGTCAGGCTGTGAATGTAGAAAATGAGACCGACCTTCCGCCGATAGAAGTTATTAAAGCGGCTGGCATACAACGTTTTCGACCCATTATTCTAACCACATTGACTACTTTTTTTGGTTTAGCACCGATGATACTCGAAACCTCACGCCAGGCGCGCATGTTAATTCCTATGGCGGTATCTATTGGTTTTGGAATACTATTTGCTACATTGATTACACTGATTTTAATACCTTCATTATATTTAGTGGTCGATGACTGTAAGCGCTATTGGAAATTAATGTTTAGTGATGCCTAAGGAACGTGCACAAAATAAGTTGGGCAACTGGCGCAGTATTTTTATTCGTATTCAAGGCGTATAGCCAGCTACGTAACTATTGATACAACGCTGAAGACGAACAAAAATCCTGGCTACCAACTTAA
>CAZLLL010000160.1:0-6778 GCA_964560255.1 uncultured Methylomonas sp. | reverse complement strand
CAAGGCTTAGGAGAGTGGCAGTTTTTTGCAACAGGACAACATGAAAAATTTCAAGATGTGTTGTCTGAACTTAAACACTGGGGCAGTAAAGGCGTATTAGTTGTTATTGCTGACGAATTTAAGACCGCGCATATTGAACTATTATTACAGGCTAGTCATGCAGCGTTGAATTCTGAGCAAGGAATTGATTATTTTGTTTTGCTACAGCAATGCCCAAGCCCAGCTGCGGCAGTTATTAAAACCTTACATCTGGAAGCACCTCACATTATTACTTTGATTCTGGAAGTGCCACTTTCTCATCCTCAGCTTAAGCAATGGCTGATATCCGAACTACAGGCAGTAGATGGTTATGTGCAAGCCTGTTATGATGAAACTGGACTGCGGCACCAGGCTACACTGGAATTATTAACGCTTGGCAGTGGCAAGCAAAAGCTAATAATGAATGCTCACGATGTGATGCTAGTGACTGGCGGGGGCAAAGGCATTGCTGCAGAAAGTGCTTTAATGCTGGCAAAATTATCTGGCGCAACACTGGCAATTATAGGTCGCTCCGATCCTGAAACAGATCAGGAGCTTGCTGCAAACCTGCAGCGATTTACTGCAAAAGCAATTAAATATCGTTATATTGCTGCCGATGTCAGTTGTGTTGATCAAGTGGCTAATACAATCGCTGAATTTGAACGTGAGCTAGGATCTATTACTGCCGTTGTACATGGTGCGGGAGTTAATCATCCTAAATTACTTAAAGAATTAACACTGAATGCCTTTACTGATACTTTAGCACCGAAAGTTCAGGGTTTACACAATATTTTAGCTCATGTACAGGTCAATAAATTAAAATTACTGATTAATTTCGGTTCCATTATTGCCCGTTCCGGTATGCGCGGGGAAGCCGATTATGCGTTGGCAAATGCCTGGCAAACTCAGATTATTGAGAACTTTCAGCGAGAACATCCTCATTGCCGTTGTTTATCTATTGAATGGTCAGTCTGGTCAGGTGTCGGGATGGGAGAACGATTAGGGCGAATTGATGCGCTATTAGAAGCCGGAATTGCACCGATCGTGCCGGAACAAGGGGTTGCAATACTGCATCAGCTAGTAACCGCGGAATCACTTCCTCCATCAATGATTGTTACAGGGCGTTTGGGAGAAATAGCAACATTAGCACTTGCACAAAAGAAATTGCCCTTCTTACGTTTTCTGGAACGACAATGTATATATTACCCTGGTGTTGAACTTATTATTGAAGCTGACGTGTCAACCGATTCCGATCCTTATCTGAGCGATCACGTGGTGCAAGGTGAGCAAATGTTACCAGGGGTGATGGGGCTGGAAGCGATGGCTCAGGTTGCTATGGCTTTGGCCGGACTAGATTATCCTCCGACATTTGAAAATGTGCAATTTTTGCAGCCATTAGTCGTTAACCCGCAGGAACAGATTACTTTGCGTATTGCTGCTTTGCTGCATTCTGACAACTGTGTTGATGTTGTGATCCGTTGCAGTAAAACTCACTTTCTGAGTAATCATTTCAGTGCGCGCTGCCTGTTTACTAAAGTAAGCGATAAGCCGATTGATAATATCACTGTAGACGCGGCATTCAATTCACTGACGATTAATCCCGAAAAGGATTTATACGCTGATTTGTTTTTTCATCAAGGACGCTTTGTGCGGGTAAGCGCTTATGATTATATTGATGCATGGCAATGTCGCGCTACGATCAAACCAGCAGAAAATGACAACTGGTTTGGTCGGTATCTGCCTAAAGAATTGGTGCTAGGTGATCCTGGCTCCAGAGATGCAGCATTACATGCACTGCAAGTCTGTATTCCACACACGACTATTATTCCTGTCGCTATTGAAAAAATTCAGTTTATTGATGCACACTGTCAAGGTCCGTGGGTGTTACACGCGCAAGAACGCTCTCACAAGGATGATTTATATACTTATGATTTGCAGTTAATTGCTAAAAATGGACAACTGCGTGAAGTCTGGCGTGGTGTCAAACTAAAGAAAATTGCTGCAAAACAGTATCAGCAATGGCTAGATGACTTGCTACCCGCTTATCTGGAAAGGCAGATGGAAACAATCAATCAGGGGCAAAAAATTCATATCGCGGTATCAAGAAATACACAGCTAGACAATAAACAACGTGGTATACAAGCCATTCAATCTGCTTTACGGGATAGGCAGGCTATTTATTATTCAGCTAGTGGCAAGCCGCAAGTCAAAGGGTTTTATGTTTCAGTAGCACATAGTGAGAACTTGAGTCTTGCAGTGTCAGCAACGAAAACAGTTAGCTGTGATATTGAAAGGGTTACTGAACGAAAAAGTGATTTTTGGCAAGCTGCACTAGGTGAAATAGGGTTTGGCTTGGCGGAACAGTTATCCGAAAATAAGCATTATAATGGAAGTATGACCCGGTTATGGACAGCACTGGAATGTCTAAAAAAAGCAGGGCTGCCTCTGGATATACCGTTGTTAATACAATCTATTAGTAACGAGGATGATTGGGTTGTTTTGCAGGCAGGGCAGTATAAAATAGGCAGCACGATCATTAAATTTCAGCAAGATGAAGCAGATAATAAAGCAGACTATGCCATTGCTATTTTATTTTCTGCACTGGACACTGAATAATGAAATCCTATGAACTAAAACATATCGTCGGATTTGAAGAAACGAATCTAGTAGGTAATGTATATTATGCAAAATATGTCAGCTGGCAAGGCCGCTGTCGGGAAATGTTCTTACACGACCATGCACCTGATATATTAAATGAATTAAAAAATGGCCTTTTTCTGGTAACCGTTCGTGTCAGTTGTGAGTATTTTAATGAATTATTTGCGCTGGACGAACTGGTGATCAGAATGCGTATTGGCGATATAACCCAGAACCGGATCACTATGCTATTTGATTATTACCGACTTGATCAGCAAGGCGAAACCTTTATTGCCCGTGGAGAACAGCAGGTTGCCTGTATGACAAAACAGCATAATCAACTGTATCCTGTACCGATTCCAGATATTTTACAAACGGCACTTGCTCTCTATCAGGATCATTAAGCGTGTCGTTTGCTGCACTTTTTTTTAATAAGTCCTTTGCTTTTAGCCTGTCAATCGCAACACTAGTCTGGCTTACCTGGTTTACCTATGGCGGACAGATGGAAGCCATTCACAACCTGATAGAACATTGGCAAGTTGCATTAACCATGACTTTTGGTTCCTTTATAGCAGGTGCAACCAGTGAAGGGGGCGGGGCCTTTGCTTTCCCGGTCTTTACCAAGGTGCTGCATATACCACCCAAAGATGCCAAAATTTTCTCATTAGCCATACAAAGTATTGGCATGACAGCTGCCTCACTGGTCATTATATTTATGAAAATCAAGCTGGAATGGCGAGTGATACGCTGGGCCAGTCTGGGTGGCTTGCCCGGAATCATTATAGGGACAGTATGGCTAGCTGAATTGCTACCGCCAGCTATTATCAGAATGACATTTACGGTGATGGTCAGTAGTTTTGCAGTCGCTTTGTTTATCCTGAATCACGGTTTTCGGCTCTGTAATCAAGCTTTACCTGTGTGCTGCTGGAAAGAAAAAAGCATTCTGTTTTTCACTGGTTTTATAGGTGGGCTTATATCAGGGCTAGTCGGTAATGGTATAGATATCATCACCTTTTCAGTCATCGTGATGCTATTCAGGATCAGTGAAAAAATTGCTACGCCTACCTCGGTACTGTTAATGGCGATCAATGCAATCATCGGGTTTAGCATTCATCTTTTTTTCATCGGTGATTTTAGTCCAGAAATTCAAGCCAACTGGTTAGCTGCTATTCCCATTGTTGTGCTGGGCGCCCCCACCGGTGCCATATTTTGTTCTTTCTTAGATAGGCACCTTATCGCCTGGATATTAATCAGTATTATCTCTATCGAATTGATTTCATCATTATGGATAATTCCACTCAATCAAACAGTGATCTTATATAGTTCAGTCACATTTATTGTTTTTTTTAGTGCTTACATCAAAATGTCGCGAATAACAGCTTACTTACCAGTGACAGAGTTAGAGTCAGGTGCAGAGAAAAAGGTATGAATACTTATTACGAATTCTTATCTAAGTGGCGTAAAACCATCGTCTGCCTGTGGGCAATCATACTCGGTGCCATTTCTCTGGGTGCTTTAAATCTACAATTTACCACTAACTATCGGGTTTTCTTTAGTGAAGAAAACCCGCAGTTGCAGACCTTTCTGAAAATGCAGCACAGCTACAATCAAAAAGATAATGTATTGTTTGTTATCATGCTTAAAAAGGGACATATTTTTACGCCTGAAACTTTGACTGCGATGACTGAATTAACCACTGCGAGCTGGCAAATACATAATGCTGTCCGTGTTGATTCGATTACAAATTTTCAATATTCAACAGCAGATAAGGATAACATCTCAGTATATCCTTTAGTGACTGATGCACAGCAATTAACCTCGACTCAGCTTAGTGAATTGCAAACAATTGTACTGAATGAACCACAATTAACAGGGCGTTTAATTAATAAACAGGGAAATGTCACCGGAATCAACGTGACCTTTAATATTCCAGAAGAACAAGTACTATCTGCCATTCCCACCATAGCCACTCAGGCCGAACAAATTGTAGACACAATACAAGCCAGATATCCCCAGCTAATGATTCATTTAACGGGCATTGTAATGATGGACCAAGCATTAACAGATATTCCTATCCAGGATATGAGTAAACTTGTTCCGTTAATGTTTGTTTTAATTACAACTATCCTGTTGTTCTTCTTTGCTCAGTGGACTGCTGTCTTTGCAAGCCTGTCTTTACTGTTTTTAACAATAGGGGCGACAATGGGCATTGCTGGCTGGAGCGGTTTATTACTTTCGCCGCCCACTGCTGTTGTACCCATTATTATCATCACCGTTGCAGTAGCAGACAGTGTGCATATTCTGGTAAATTATCAAAATTCTCTGGCAACGGGTCTTAACAGAAATACGGCCTTATTACACAGTTTAACCATTAACTTTCAAGCCATTCTGCTGACCAGCATAACAACCATTATTGGTTTTTTAGGCTTGAATTTTAGTGATGTCCCGCCTTTTCGTGAGCTAGGTAACCTGGTTGCCCTGGGTACTTTTTTAGCCTTTCTGTTATCTATCAGTTTTTTACCGGCTTTATTGCTTATTTTGCCGGACAAAAAAAATGTTCGCCCCGTCAGAGGACAGCTATTGATGCAGAAAACAGGACAGTTCGTCGTGCATAAACGCACTAGAATTTTGATCATTGCATGTGTTTTTGCTGGTTTTTTTATCAGCTTTATAGGTAATAACCGTCTAAATGATCAGTTTATCAATTACTTTGACCGCAGTGTTATTTTTCGGCAAGCAACTGACCTGACTATTCAGTATTTAACGGGGCTTTATCTAATTGAGTTTGAAATCGACACACAAGTGCCATCAGGTATTTTCAGGCCGGATAATTTACAGACGGTCGAGCACTTTTCTCAATGGTTACGACAACAGCCAGAAATACTTCATGTTGATACGGTTAGTGATATTATCAAACGCATTAACAAAAATTTATTTGCCGATGCACAGGATCAATATAGATTGCCAGATACCGCTGAACTGGCTGCTCAGGAGATATTGTTATTTGAACTGTCCCTGCCTTATGGGCTAGATCTGAATGATAAGCTGAATTATCAAAAATCAGCCACCCGCTTATCCGTTAGCCTGGGCAATTTATCCAGCGCGCAAATACTGGCATTAGTTGAGCGCGTACAACAGTGGTTTAAAACACATAGTTCATCAGGTACCCATTTAACGGTTTCTGGAACACCGCTGATGTTTGCACATATTAGTGAGCGTAATATAATTTCAATGCTAACAGGCACAAGTCTGGTTTTAATGGGTATTTCGCTGATATTACTGCTGGTTTTTAAATCAATCAAGATTGGCCTGTTGAGCCTGATACCCAACCTTGCCCCTGCCGCTTTGGCCTTTGGCCTCTGGGGGATAATTTCTGCTCAGATAGGCATGACACTCGCTGTTGTTACTTGTATGACACTGGGAATTATTATTGATGATACTGTACATTTTTTAAGCAAATTTTTACAATTACGGCGAGTAGAATGCCTGGATAGTCATGAGGCTTTAATACATACCTTTTCCAGTGTAGGGATAGCACTGTTAATTACTTCATGCGCCTTGATGGCTGGATTTCTGGTTTTATCCCTTTCCTTGTTTATACCCAATGCAGATATGGGCTTATTGACTGCTATGACTATTTTCTTTGCTCTGCTGGCTGATTTTTTTATTTTGCCACCTTTATTACTGATAATTAAAGCATAGGCGGCAAAAAAGGTGCACAAAATGTACTCTAGATTTCTGCAGCTAGACAGGTATTAACAACAAACATATTCGTAACGCCTATAAATCCTGTATGACAAAATACACTTATGGGCATCAGCACTAAATGTTTGAAACGGGGGGTGTATAGTGAATACCCCGTCTCGCAAAGGTATAGAGCACTAACCCCATTGTTTTATAAATAAAAACAACAGAGCCATCTTGCTGTAAGGGTGTAACCCTAGGCTGTCGAAGCCCCATACCCTATATTGTAGAGTTCGTTTAAATTCAATGCTTTAAAGTTTTTTAAAATGTAAAATATCGAAAAAAACAGGCTATTCAGCCCCTATTTATCTTACCATTTACCAGAAATCAATGGCTTATGAAAAATACGTTATTTATAATCGACGACTTTACTAGCATT
>CAZLLL010000159.1:0-6779 GCA_964560255.1 uncultured Methylomonas sp. | reverse complement strand
TTACTTTAACTCCTACGGTCAGGACTTCGACAGCCTAGTGAATACCCCGTCTCGCGATGATCACAAGTCATCAGTGTGGGTGTTTTATTCAGAGTTTACGATAGAACGCTTATAAAACGGCCATGTTTTGACATGTAAATATTTTCTGATCGGTGTTTTAATCACCGATACACACAATATAATAGAAAATAAACACCATACCGCTGCATATTCATTTGGATCATCTGTTGTTACATCTGAAATCCACGGGCCAACAACATAGTGAAAGGCAACAAAGCGCCATGAACCATAAATAACAGGCATCACAAAGGCCGATAAGATATAGGCAAAGACATGTAAGCCCCATTCATACCCGGGAAACCAGGAAACGGGTGCTGTCATCAGGCCATTTAATGGCATTTGCCAGGCAATATGCCATGCCCCCGAAACAGAGCAGATCTGTTCACCACAAAATCCTTCTGTACCAATAGTACAAAGCCCTGCCCAGGTAAAGGGAACCATTTTAACGATCATGGCGACCGCTGCAATTGCGCAGAGAGTGTACACTGTGGTGCTGATTTTTCGTTTGACACTTTCAGGGATAAAGTACATCGCAACCATGTTGACAAAAAATGGCTGAAAGGATACATGCAGATAGCCAAACAGCGTGAGCACCTGATTCATTGGTGAACTACAATCATCTATATAAATATAAGTAGCGGCTTGTAATAACTCCATCAGCGCGAAATAGGTTAATGGAATCCATAGCTCTTTAGATTCCCCTTTGACTGCAATATAGGCTGCTGTTCCTAATCCAGCCACTGCTAAAACTGCTGATGCTTCTCCACTCCAACACATACAAACCTCTTACTTTAAACTTATTGTTATTATTATGATTAACCGACAATTATACCTTATTTGTATTGGGTAAAAACTTATTTATAATGTGCTTTTTGCGTTCAACTCACTCCTCGTGTTTGGTGTAGAAATAGATTATTCATCATTAAATCATTTTTTTATAATAAAATACGCATTATCTATTTTTAGACTAAAAACAGGATGAAACGCACGCTATGTCAGAAGAAAGTTCCAGTGATAGCCTTATCGCCGTACAACATTTAAAAACTTATATTAAAGAGCAAATAATAGGCCAGGATGTTTTAGTCGAGCGCATGTTGATTGCCTTGCTTGCCGATGGGCATATCTTAGTGGAAGGAGCACCTGGTCTGGCTAAAACACGTGCTATTATTGCATTAAGCAAAGGAATTCAGGCGGATTTTCATCGCGTACAATTTACCCCGGATCTATTACCTGCCGATTTAACTGGAACAGAAATCTATCGTCCTCAGCAAGGGAGTTTTGAATTTCAGAGAGGCCCTTTATTTCATAATCTGGTGCTGGCTGATGAGATAAATCGTTCACCTGCAAAAGTTCAAGCCGCTTTATTAGAAGCCATGGCAGAAAGACAAATTACCGTGGGTGGAGAAACCTACGCTTTGCCACCGTTATTTTTAGTGATGGCAACTCAAAACCCTATAGAGCAAGAAGGTACCTACCCATTACCCGAAGCGCAATTAGATCGCTTTTTATTGCATATCAAAATTGACTATCCACAAGCGGAGCATGAAAAGCTTATACTGCAATTGGCACGTAATGAAGCGATGCAAACCAGTTCAGCAGAAAAATCAAGCCATCAGGCAATCAGTCAGGAAAGCCTTTTTACTGCACGCCAGGAAGTGCTGAATACTTATATGGCTGATAATCTGCAAGACTATTTACTCCAGATTATTCTTGCTACCCGTAATCCTGCAGCTTACGGGGAGGACTTGGCAAACTGGGTGCAATATGGTGCCAGCCCGCGTGCAAGTATCGCTTTGGATCGTTGCGCGCGTGCTAAAGCCTGGTTAAACGGTAAAGATTTTGTTGCACCTGAAGATATACAGGATATGGCCTTTGATATTTTGCGCCATCGAGTGATTTTATCATATGAGGCCGAAGCAGAAGGCATTACCAGTGATGATTTCATTACACAGCTAATTGCGCGTATTGCGGTACCATAATGGACAGTATGACGAGTGAGTTGGTAAGTGTAAATTTAAAAATGCTGATTAAACTTGCCAAATCTGCGGCAAGTTTAAGTTTATTTAAATCACGCATACGTGCAGCACAAAGTGGCGGTTTTGTATCACGCACTAAAGGGCGAGGTATGGAGTTTGATGAAGTCAGGCTCTACCAGCCCAGAGATGATATACGCAGTATAGACTGGCGCGTAACGGCACGAACAGGCAAAACCCATACCAAATTATTTCGTGAAGAGCGCGAGCGACCCATATTTATCTCAGTCGATTACCGAGCTTCTATGCAGTTTGCGACGCGCGGTGTGTTTAAGTCGGTGCAAGCCGCTAAACTGGCTGGCATACTGGCCTGGGTTGCGCAGCGCAAGGGTGATCGTATCGGAGGGCAAATATACACAGATACTCACTGTCGTGAATTAAAACCACAGAATGGCAAACAAGCCGTTTTGCATTTTTTTAATGCTTTGGTACAAAAAGAGGACGAACAGCGACCTATCAGTTTTGAGCAAGTGATGAGACGTTTAAGCTACCATGTAAAACCGGGTGGCTTAGTCTATATTATCAGCGATTTCCGTGGCATAAATTCAGCAGCAGAGAATTATTTAGCGAAGCTGGCAAGACATTGTGATGTTATTATGGTTTTGGTGTACGACCCTCTGGAAAGTCATTTACCTGTCAAAGGGCGCTATCGGTTTACTGACAATACAAGCGATGTGGTTGTAGATACCAGAGATAAGCAACGCGTGCTAAATTACCAGCAAAAATTTCAGCAACATTGTGCTGATTTACAAAAATTAAGTACTAAATTAAATATACGTTTTTTACAATGTGCCAGTAATGAAGACCCAGTACAGATTTTAAGATAAATATAAGGAATGGGAATTGAATAAGTTGTGCAATTATGACGCAGTATTTTTGTTTGCCTTCAAGGCGCGGTAACAGGCGCATAGCTAGCTACGTAACTGTTTCCGCAACGCAGAAGGCGAACAAAAAGACAAGTCAGAATGCACACGTTATTTGATTCCCATTCCTAAGTCATTAAGGAGTTGATATGTCAAAACTTGATAAGCAGTTTGAACGAATTGCAGATATTGTTGCAGAAGGTGATCCTGAGTATGAAAAAAACGAGAAATGTCCTGCAACACTCGCTAAATATTTCAGTTATCTGGAAAAAAATATTACCTTTCCTTGTCTTTTAACGGGTGTAGAAGATTTTCCGTGGGAAGAGCGCTATTTATTTAGCTCTGGCTTTTTCAGTAAAAGAAAGTATGAAAAATTAAAGAAAACCAACCCATCGTGCACAGATACATTTGAATTGATTGCGCTTGGCGGAGAGGGTGAAGAACAAATTATTGCCGCCGTAAAAAGACCGTCAGATAATAAAGAATTTATCATTGAATTAGATTGGCTTGAAGCAACAGATAAACACTCTAAAAACTACCAAATTCTTAAGGATTATGCTGTCTGGTTTGTAAACCATTAGTCCTCAAACCAGCTATGCCTAAAGTTATATTTTTCTGATTATAACGGATTCTGTTGATGGTGTAAGTGTTTGATATATTTACCTTAATGGCGTTAATCCTTGAAAAATTAGGTAGTGACGACTATTGACTGTGCATAATATGGTAAATATATAACTCATTGTTTAATATTATAATAATTATTGCGTCAATGGGCTTTTCTTGGTAGTAATCTACATTAACAGCTAATAGAAGTCACCACCAAAAATTAAGTCTTGGTTGTCTGCAATAAATAGCTTAATTATGGTTCTTAGCCTTTTGAAGAATAGATAAAAACCTGTAACACAATGATTTAAATATATTACTATGCAAAAACATCTACCAACAGAAACCGTTAGAATCAGATATTTTTAAGTAATATAAATCAACCACTATGGACTAAAAGTCCTTGTCCGCAGTTTACAACTGCAGACTAAAGTAAATAAGGAGTCGCTGTGCGACACTTTAACTTGATTTAAAGGTATCCTATTTAAATTCCCTGCAAAACTTAAATTCTAAAAATATAACATATTGATATACAAGGATACATGTTTTTCCAAAGGCCAGTTTACCAGGGAATTTAAACAGGATACATTTAAAGAGCTTTCCTAGCGGAAAGACATTACTAAAAGTCTTGCACTAAAGTGCATAGTTTTTACTAAACGATTTTGGTAACTACTCAGGCCATTGTTTCTTGGGCTGTAGGGATATTTGTGGCATAAAAAGTAGCTGAACAGTTAAAAAGTGCCTATTTCTCTGCCTTTATCATCCAGAATGAAGTGCCAAAATCGCTACAGCCCAATAAATGATAGCCTGAGTAGTTACCGATTTTGATAATAAAATCTTTTGTGATAGGATTACACCCTAAATTTAAGTATATTCTAATTTTACGATTTAGTTCTACTGTAGTTTTAGATCCCAGCTTTAAAACACACAAGGAAATCATGAAAAATAATAAGGTAAAAATTTTAAGCGTGTTATTAGGATGCGCCCTATCAAGTCAAGTTTCTGCTGAAATTTTTAACATTAATTCAATGCAAATTACCTCAGGTAATCTGGTTAGAAGTTTTAACCCCAATGACGTAACAACCCCTATTGAATTGGACTTTACCGGGAATACAGACTTGGTTGGAGGGTTTATAAATAGAAACACAGCAACAGATGATTTATCTATTTCCCAAACAAATTTTCGTATGGTTAAAGACCCTGACGAACCCACTCAATATACTTATACAGCCGCATCAAATATTCGCCATAATTTCGAGTGGACCGGTGATGCGCCTATTGAAGACGGAATGCTTATAGAATCAAGCTATGTCGTACCAACAGGCACAGTTGATGATGAAGCAGGAACAATTACCTTAGACTTATCAAGCTGGTTTGCTAATCATATGGCCATGAATCAAAACCTAGGAGGGATTGCAACAGGTAAATGGGATCCAGACACTGGATTCATTACAGGTTTAAGCTGGACAGCAACGCTGACTCAGGGAATGCAGAAAGGTGCAACAGTCACATGGACATTACAAGGAATTGTACTTTCAACTTCTCCCGTTAAAAGACCTTCCTTCGATCTAAGTACAGGGGCTTTACAAATACCTGCTGTAGATGTCTATGATGCTGCTGGTAACGTAACTACCTATAAAGCAAATATGCAGCTAGAGCCATCATCATCTGGCAAATTACTTTTTGAAGTGACTGAGGCGACACCTAAATAACTTTATTTAGGAATGGGCACGACACAGTTGAGCAACTGACGCAGCATTTTTGTTCGTATTCAAGGCGCACAAACTTAGGAATGGGAATCAAATAACGTGTGCATTCTGACTTGTCTTTTTGTTCGCCTTCTGCGTTGCGGAAACAGTTACGTCGCTAGCTATGCGCCTGTTACCGCGCCTTGAAGGCAAACAAAAATACTGCGTCATAATTGCACAACTTATTCAATTCCCATTCCTTAGCTCTAGCGAGCTACGTAACTGTTTGTGCAACACCGAAGACGGACAAAAGACAGGCAAGATGGGTAGGTTATTTATTGCGAGTAACCTTACGTCCCGTCTTATGGTAGCTTCCTTTATAGACTTGCAGCCTACGTTTTAAAATGGGTCGCCTGCAAATATCTCGTCTTAAGTTGGTAGCTAAGACCTTGTATTACTTTCTCAGCTGAGGCTAAAGATTATACTTTTTTAATTTTTCCCACGATTTAGCCTTCGTGTAGACAGCTTTTTCCAAATATTATCCGCTAGCTCAATTTCAGAAGTTGAAAAGCCAAAATTATCTTTTAGTATTCTTTCATTAGTCATTTTCAATATTTTTGAAATATCCTGTTTTTTTCGAGTCATGTCATTAATTATTGGGAGTAATTCAGTATTATTTTTATGGTAAGGCAAAAGAATTTCTTCTGCCTCGTTTGGCATTAATTCCAATACTCCTCCGCCGTGACTCCTGCCGCATATTTCTGAAAATGCTAAAGAGAGTGAATTATAATAACTCGCAGTTAACGCTTTAATGTCTATCTTAGGTTTCACTGTTACTCTATGCATTGTATCTGTAGTAAATGCTTGAGCTTCATTGATAATTAACCTTGGATACAAATTATTTCTACGGATAAAAAGAGCATCTGAAATTCGTAATGATGGAACCATTTGCCATTCCTCTCTTATTCGGCATTTATATCCTTCATTGATTTTTTGTTCCTTTCCCCAGGCGATATATTTTCTTGCCCCAATTGAAGATGAACAGCCATTTAATTCAGACATTTTTGGGAAAGTTAATAAATGAGTTCGAGCCTCAAGATCGCGATTATTAATCCAGTCTTCACTTGTAAATATTGCACTAGGTACTTGAACACTCCTTCCAACTAAAGGCTTTGCGTATTTTTCCAGATTATACTGTTGAACAGTAGAAAGCGGAACAGTAAAAAAGGGGTTTGCACCGGTCGTTATTCCAACTTCTACTTTGGCATATTCGCCAAACTTAGTAATGTCCTGTTCAGCTTGAAGTCTTTCCAAAAAATCAATTTCTTTTTGCTCAAGAAAGTAAAATGTCCATTTATTTGATTTAAAATCAATTTTCTTTTTTGGGCTTTTTAATTTTCCAGCATCTAAGCTTTGAAGTTCATCAGCATTTCTTAATTCAAAATGTTCGATTAAGTGAGTGTTTGATTTGTTTTTTTCACAAAGTAGTAAAACAACTTCTTGCTGAATGTTAGGAAACACCAGTTTTTTAA
>CAZLLL010000158.1:0-6820 GCA_964560255.1 uncultured Methylomonas sp. | reverse complement strand
ATTGGCAGAACAAGATTATTATGCAGGCTATTTTAATTTTGACTATATTTGGGGGGATTGGTCTTTTAGTACGGGATTACGTAGTAATTACTGGAATGCGAGTCAGGATATCATAGATAATCGTAACTCAACTGTTATTGAAGACTTGGTGGGTGTTTCTGGCAAGGTAGATGATGTGAGTAATCATGCCTTGACCTATGCATTTGGTATGATTTACAGTGTTACCCCCAGCAATAATATATCGTTTAACTACAGTCGTACTTACCGCTTTCCCTCGCTTTATGAACGTTTCGCATTTGATAATTTTATTGGTGGTGGCGCTGAGTTACAGGCTGAAAAGGGGCACAATTTTGAATTGTCATGGAAATACCTGGATGATCCCTGGTTTGCCAGAATTGCCCTTTTCTATAATAAATTCGATGACTATCTGGGGACGGTTCCACGACGCACTTTGACGAATCCAGAAGGACTAAGAAGATGTATTGCACGAGGTCGGTGCAATCCCGTGACGGGAGACTATGATGACCGTGAGAATGACTTTTTTTCATCTCAGGTATTTTTTGAAAATTTAGGTGTCGTTGTTAATAAAGGTTTTGAGGTCAGTTCAGGGCTTATCGTTGAAGACAATTATGAGGCAGGCTTAAATGTAGGTTTAAATGATATAGAGGCGGATAATGTGTTCGCACAAATTAACAGTAATCCGCTCGAAATCAATGCATATTTCAAAAAAATATTTCCTTTTATACCCCTGAAGCCTTGGGTAAAATTGAATGCACGATACGTAACAGATTGGCCAAAGGTCACACAGGATGAAGGTTTTAATCCCTTTTTTACGCTAGATGCTTATGTGGGAGTTCGCTATCTATATGCGGACCAGATCAATTTTGCTATAAATTTCGGTGTCAGAAACCTGACGGATGCTGTTTATCACGAAGCTTATTCGGCATTGGATGGCGTGAAAAGGACCATGTTTGGTAATGTATCAATACAGATAAAATTATAAAAGTCTTTTACAATACCTTCGAAAATTTTGATTTGAGTCAAAAAAATATTTATCAATAAATATAAATCAACTAGTTACAGGTATAAAAAATTGCAAATATAAGTGGTTTTTCATTTTGGCGAAGGTGTTGCTTTTAGCTATGAACTTAACACGGGACAAATTTGAATCCTATTGAAAACCTCTTCCGTCTTAAAGTTAAAGACAATAAACTGAGATGAGCTAAGTAGATGGCCAAAAGTTTTTTAGCGTTGAATTCATATTATACATGGACTTACGGATCAAAAGTGTTATATAACTTTTGAGCGATTACTTATGTAGGTTGCGGGTGAGGCATGAATCCCAATGATGCTCGGATGTATTTTGTTGGGGTTCGTGCCTCACCCGCAACCTACGCATTCAGACCCGTCTTAAGCCTGTAGCCTGTATTTTTATTAAAAATATAAAACCATACCCGCTCAATGTGGGAAGACAGATAAAAAAGCAAGTGAGAATGCGCAAGTTATTTAATTCCCATTCCTTAAAGTTCATAAAAAATAAACTTTTGATAAATAACATATTTTCTTCATAGAGAAAGCATACCACCTAAAATAACAGATCCTAGTGATGTCAGGGTAGTCAGATTTACTTAGGAACGTGCACGAAATAACCTGGGCAACTTGCTTGTCTTTTTATCCGTCTTCAGCGTTGTATAAATAGTGACGTAGCTGGCTATGCGCCTATTTATACGCCTTGAATACGAATAAAAATACTGCGCCAGTTGCCCAACTTATTTCGTGCACGTTCCTTAGCTATGTATAAGGAGGGGGACTGAACGGTTACATCCTGTTAGATCATTTTCCTGTCATCTGGCGTTAAAAATGCTTGATACCCAATACCTAAAATAAAGAACAATACTATCAATAGTAAAATCCATTCCACCTCATTATTTTCATCTGGCGTTTGATTCGCTTTAACTTCTTCCAGCTTTTGTCCCTCTACCTGTTGCGGGGCGTTGATAATCTGGCCAGCAACAGGTGCTTGAGATAACTGTACAGGCAAAGGACTTAAACCGAAACCTTGTGCCTGTGAATTAACAAACTCGGTAAATTTTTCGTTATCGGTTGTGATATCGTACTGTTGAGCTAGCTGGATATATTTTTCGACCAGCTCGTGGGTTACTTCTGCATCTGCCGACCAGTAGTCTTTGCGCACGGCTTCCAGCATTCTTTCTATCATCTGTGCCTGGGTATGGTTATTTGCCTCTGCAAACCATTGTTGCATATCAAGCTGGTATTTATCCTGCACATATATTTCAAAAAATTCCTGCCATTGGTCATCGCGAACAGAGCCTGGGTCAACCACTTGCCAGCCCCAGAAATTATTAAGATTATCCAGCATGGTTAAAGCACCTGCATAACCTTCTTTTTGCATTTCCTTTACCCAGCGTGGGTGATGTGCTCGAGTACGCAGTTCTTTACTGAGAAATTTGGCAATGCTTTCTGTTTTGATTTTTTTAGGATCGCGTAAGTTGGATATATACAGTTCAGGACTGACACCATCCAGTCTGCGTACAGCGAGTGACAGCCCGCCTAAGTATTGGAAAGGGTCATCACTGGTCAATACGCCATAGACATTTGAGGAGCGAGAAAATAATGCAATATCCGTTCCTGATAGAGTTTTCGCATACAAATCGATACCTGCTACTTTTTCTCCCCAGCGATTATCATCAGCACCGAAGAAGTAACCCATTCTATCCAGATATAAATCTGCTAGTTTGCCATCGCGCTCCCAAGTATTAGATTTCATGACGGCACCGCCTAAGCCAGTACCGTAATTTCCTGATTCATTCGAAAAAATACGTATCGTTGATAGGTATTCGGCTTCGTCTTTTGCTATGCCCGATTCAATTAATTCCGCTTGTAATGCCTGGCTATGTTGATAGAGCGGGTTGTTTTTTTCTTTTAATTGGGCAACTTTGCTGATGGCTTTTGCAATCCATTGAATCACATTTGGGAATGCATCTCTATAAAGCCCTGTGGCGGATAGGACGACATCAACCCGAGGGCGCTTTAATTCACTAAAAGGAATAATTTCTGTTTCCGTGATACGTCCGGACTCATTCCAGATGGGGCGTACTCCCATAGCATAGAGAACCTGAGATTCTAGTACGCCATAGTGACGCATGGTTTCAATTGACCATAGGGAAAAAGCCATTTTGTCAGGATAACGCCCGTGCTTTTGGTAATAATCAGCTATTAATTCGTTTACAGCCTTTTTTCCCGTTTCCCATGCTGCTTGTGTGGGAACTTTACTGGGATCAAAACCATATAGATTATTGCCTGTTGGTAATGATTCAGGGCTGCGTATAGGATCTCCTCCGTTTGCAACGGTAATATATCTACCTTCTAGTGTCGCCACTAAATTATCCAGTTCCAGTATGCCTTGCATCCGTTGATAATAGTCTTTTGCTTGTGTAATATCATTACGTAGTTCACTATTAGTAATGGATTGACTGTCTTTGTGAAAGATGACGTAATCCTCTAATATTTTAAAGCCTATTAAATTTTCAAGATTTTCACCTTGTTCGGCGGCCAGGTGTTCGGAGGAGAGTCCAGTGTCTTGCGGGTGATAATCTTCCGTCCCGTAATGTTTGGCCTCAAACACCGCAGCACGACTACGAAAATCAGTGCCTAACATTTGAATCAAGGTGGTGATTAAGCGGGTATTATCAGCCAGTTGACCAAAAGTATGTAAACCTAGGGGCTGATTTTGAGCAGCTAATTCAACCAGATAATCGTGCAGATCCGCCATGAATCCAGTAAAGTTTTGTTCTACAGCTGTACGCGTCCAACCTATATCATCACAATATTTTTGTGCAAAACAGATTGCACTAATCTGGGTTGCTGTTTTGTGTTTCACACCTCCTTCATCCATCGAATTATATTGATGCATTAATGCATGTATCTGCGCACTTTCTGAATGTAATCCAGCGGCTGCAAACGGGGGAGTCATATGGCTAATCACCACCGCGCGACCTCTGCGTTTTGTTTGCATTGCTTCACCAACATCATCAACAATAAAGGGATAAATCACTGGCGTGTTACCCACACTTAAATCACCAGCATCGTATATAGACAAGCCGCGTTCTTTTCCTGGTAAATACTCATGTGAGCCATGCGTTCCTAAATGAATAAACGCATCACTGGCAAAATAATCACGCGCATATTGGTAGGCCGCCAGATAATAGTGATTAATGGGAATCAATTTATTATGATAGGCACCTTTTTCTTTATCTGCTTCATCACTACGCGGAGGCTGGCGCATGATAATCATATTGCCTATTTTAATGCGTGGCATCACAAACCAATTTTTTCCTTCACGTTCGACTACCATAAAGTTATCTTCTGGTTGCCCCCAACGATCTTCAATGGTGCTGCGCACAGTTTCAGGCAGGGTTTTGTACCAGTCTTTATAAAAGGAGAGCGGGACTAATTCAGCCAAGTCATCTTCAAGTAATGCATCCAGTTCATAGGCTCGATAAAAAGGGCGTAGAATTCGTGCCGCGTTGGTAATGAAATAATCTTCGCTCTGCTGCTTTACTGAGTATCCATTGTCTTTTAAGGTGCTGGAAATTTGTTTTAAACTACGGGGTACATTTAAAAAAGAAGCACCGATATTTTTTTCACCAGAGGGATAATTCCATACCATGATGCTTATTTTTTTATCAACGTTGGATTTCAGCTTAAGTTGTGCCTGCTTTAAGCTGCGTTCAACCAATGCATTCATTTGGTAGTTAATTACGCGAATGTTCTTACTTTTGGGGTCAGAGGCCGCGATAATAATAGGGTCAATAACCCCCGCTGCTTCGGGTAATACCAGAGTAAAGGGGGTCATGGAGGCTGAGATCCCTTGCTTATCCGTCTCCCACTTCGCTTGGTCGCCTGAATAATAAGAAAGTGCCTGAATCACAGCAACACCCAGGCGCGTAAATTCCTGTTTACGTTTTTGAGCTAAATGCATACTGCGCAAATTAATGATATTATGGATTATTATCTGGTTATTTTTACTCAATAAGACATCATAATTGTCGTCACCCCCGCGTGCCTGATAATAAAAAGGCACAGCAAAAGCTCCCCTGGCTTCCAGTTTTTTGATTAAGGTATCAACGACCTTGGTGTTGCCTTCAGAAAAGTAATCTCGATACATGGCAATACCAATCACAGGCTTATCTTTAAGTTCTCGCTGCTGGCTATTTTTTTGCCAGTCAAGGTATTCATTCAGTGTGCTAAATAAGCGGTTTTTATAATCTGGGTGATATAAGCCCTGTTTGGCATAGATAATAGGCTCTGGAACAGTAGCATGTTGATCGGGTGTCAATATTTTTGTCTGTAAGTAGTCGAGCATATGCGTTAAGTTAACTGAGCCGCCATTACTGTAATAGTCATGTAGTCGTGTTGCTTGCGGCTGAGTTATGCCTTTGCGTAAGTCCCTGCCTTGCAGCCAGTTTATAGCCAAAAATCGCGTATTTGTTTGCTTGATAACAGGCGCGTAAGGCGTAAATGTTTTTTTAGCATCTCGCGCGCCCATGGAATCAAAAATTACCAGTGCATATTGGCTAAATAGGTGTTTTTTATTATCGCCCAGAAATCGGGCGGGCTGGTGATCAACCTGGATATTTTTTTTCTCGCCTAACTGATTGAGTAATTTTGCTTTGGCATGTGCGCTGTGCATTGCGCTGACAATAAGCACTTTATTGATGTTTGCAGCCTGTAAGGGGAAAGCAAAGCAGATTAATAGGCTAGTGGTAAACAGAAATAAGTGGGTTAAATAGGTTTTCATTTTATTATTATTCAGGAATATAAATCAGGGAGCCATCTTTCATCTTATAAGCCACGCCTGCCTTAGTTCCCTGGCCACTACCAATTTCGCCGGCAGACTCGAACTTTTTTATTTCCTTGCCCTTTTTAATAATAATTTGCATATTTTCCTTGCCTTCATTTTTAATAATAGTGACCTCATCATTATTAAACGGGTTCATCGGATTCTGTGCGATAGAAATCATTAAGGCAGCAATAATCACTAAAAATACATCGACCAGATTTACCACCGCCAGCATTGGATTTGTCGCTTCATCATCTTCTAATAATTTCATTTTCCTGTTCCTATTCTTCTGAATGGTTCTGCATCAATCAATTCCTGTGCCATCCAGCGTTTTTTTACGCTGGCAACCCAGAAGGTGAGTGAGGCAGAAATCAGGCTGAAAATAATAGCGGCAAACGCAACGATCAGGTTTTCACTAATACTCTGGACATTGCCATCAGCCAGTGATTGCAATGCAGGCCCCATGGGTATCATGGTCGCAATTAATCCCATCATGGGTGCAACTCGTGTGATGTTACGCATGGTATCCAATTCAGTTAATGCAAAAACATCCAGTTGATCATTACTGGCTTTGGGATTGCTGGCAATAACACTATAAAGTGTATAACCCTGTACTGGGGAGAGATTTTTTGCTTTAGGTTTGGTGCGTAATCGCTTTAGATAGTGTGAACGATTTATTGTACGTTGAACTATCTGGCAGATAAAACGCCCTAATACAAACCAGGCGTATAAAAACATCAGTATAATACTGATAAGAACGGGGGCAAGGAACCAGTGTGATGCCTGGTACATTAGGCTTTCAATAAGTGAAAAATTCATTAGAACTAATATATTAAACAATAAGTTATAGTCTTTTGGTGGGTTGGCCTATCCAGCATAGTGCAGATGGTAGCGATAAACTTAGGGAGATGGAAATAAATAATCGTCCAATATTGGGCAGGATTTTTGTTCGTATTC
>CAZLLL010000157.1:0-6831 GCA_964560255.1 uncultured Methylomonas sp. | reverse complement strand
CTTAACAACTTAATCAACGCAACCGTTTTCTCTAATGCACCTCTATTTTGCTCAACAAAAGCACGACCAGCGCTCACTAGCCGCTCTTTTTCATGCGACTGACTCAGAATCAGCGTAACACTCTGAATAATATCAGCCACATTAAAACACTGAATAGCACCACCAGCGGCTAATAACTGCTGAGCTAATAATTCGGAATTTTTCATATAGGGACCGAACAACACCGGCACATCAAGTAAAATCGGCTCAAAAACATTATGCCCGCCTATAGGCACCATACTACCGGCAACAAAGCTACAATCGGCAAGTGCATACATTGGTTTCAGTTCACCTATCGTATCCACTATAAATACATCAGTGGATGGCATACAAGGCTTATTTTCTGTGCGCCTGACAATATTAAGCTGTTCAGCAACGCATAAGCGAATCACTGCATCTGCTCGTAGAGGCTGACGTGGCACCAGTATTAATAACAGCATTGGAAACTGCTGTTTTAAGTGTTGATAAACGCTTAAAAACAATTCCTCTTCCCCCTTGTGGGTACTACCTACAACAAAAATCAGGCGTTTGGGAAAGAAATCACGTTTAAATTGAAGGGCTTGCTCTTTGAGTGATGCCGGGATACTCATATCTAGCTTAACATTGCCTGAAACAGTAATGATTTCAGGCCTCACACCAATATCTTGATAACGACGCGCATCCACTTCAGTCTGCACGATAACCCCCGTGACAGCTGAAAATATTTTTTGCAGAAAAAACTTAATTTTTTGATAACCTCGGACTGACTTTTCAGATAATCTCGCGTTCACAATAAAAAGTGGAATTGATTTTTTTGCACAGAGTGTAAACAAAACAGGCCAGATCTCTGTTTCCATAATAACCGCTACTTGAGGCTGAAAATGATCAAAAAACCGGCCCATGGCATCAGGCGTATCTAATGGTAAATAAGCATGTTCAACTCTATTACCTAGCAACGCCTGGACACGTTGATACCCAGGCTCGGTATTGGTAGTGACCAGTACTGGGTAAGAGGAATGCTCGCAAAAATAATTAATTAACACATTAGCTGCCTCAACTTCACCAACCGATGCGGCATGCAGCCAGATAACTTGCTGAGCATTTTTGTGTGTATAAATGCCAAGAAATTCTTTCCATCGAATATGGTAATCTTTCATTTTTAGCCCCCTTATATAATGAAATACCGCCATAAAAGGTAGGCATAGATAAAATAAAGCAATATAAAAATAATACATAGGGAGAGTTCAGGGTTAGAAGTGCGCACGGAATAACTTGAGCAACTGATGCAGGATTTTTGTTCGTATTCAAGGCGCACAAACTTAGCTCTGGCAGGCTAGGTAACTGCTTGTGCAACACTGAAGACGAATAAAAAGATAAGCCAGATAGTCAAGTGTGTTCTGCAAAGTATGAATGCCTCAAAATTCGTGAAGCACATCACATTTTTACAAAAATTTTCTTTAAAACCAAAAACAGTACTATTATTTATTTTTAAAGATAAGATAAAAAAAAAGCACCTCAAATATCTTTATGTTAACACTTTTCGTCTTTACTTTGTTCCATAAATCCACCCCATTCATTGTTTCTGTTAATACACCCCTATAAGGATATTTATGCCATGAATAAGCTCGTATCTAAAAAACAATCTATTTCAGTCATATTACCCGCCTACAATGAAGAAGAAAATATAATACAAGCAATTAAACTAACACGAACAACCTTGTATAAATATTTTGAGAAAGTTGAAATTATTGTGGTCAATGATGGTAGTATTGATCAGACATCAAAACGGGTCAATGAAGTTATGCAAAACTCTCACGATGTCCGGCTGATACATCATGAAAAAAACAAAGGCTATGGCGCTGCTTTAAAATCAGGTTTTTTATCTGCCGAACATGAGTTGATCTTTTTTACTGATTCAGATATGCAATTTGATATTGATGAGATCACCCGCCTTTTACCGTGGATTAAAACCTACGATATTGTTTCAGGCTATCGAGATAATCGTGCTGACCCTTCTATGCGGCTATTTAACGCCTGGGTCTGGAATAGGTTGGTGCGCTTATTACTTGGCGTTAAAGTAAAAGATATTGATTGTGCCTTTAAACTCTTCAGAAAGAGTGTGATAGATACGCTTACCCTGACGTCTGACGGAGCAATGATTAATACTGAAATTTTAGCACTTGCTAAAAAAAGCAACTTCAGCTTTCAGGAAGTTCCTGTAAGCCATTTTCCTCGCACTAAAGGAGAACAAAGCGGGGCAAATATGCACGTTGTGTATAAAGCTTTTTCAGAGTTGTTTTCCATGTACTATAGGCTAAAATAATATGCAAAAAGATAAATCACTTGATCATTCCGAGCAAAATCTACGCATTGTTTTAGTTGCAGCCTGCCCTTTTCCGGCTAATCACGGAACACCCGCTTCTATTAGGTTATTAGCCATTAACTTAGCTGAATTTGGTCATCAAGTTCATCTCGTCACTTACCCACAAAAAGATGACAGTTTATCTACAAAAGGCTTAAAAATTCATAGGGTGTTCATTCCATTTATTAAGGCAAACCACATTGCAATAGGCCCTTCTTATAAACGCTTGCTGTATGATTTTCTGATCATTTTCAAATTGATTAAAATCATCAGAAAACATGATATACAGGTCATACATGCACACAACTATGAATCTACGATTGCAGCGACGATTGCAAAATGGATAACAGGTAAGCCATTAATTTACAATGGAGTTAATAGCATGGCTGACGAACTGGCTAGCTATAATTTCATTAAACCACGAAAATTAGCCTATTTTTTGGGTAGAGTACTGGACTATATAGTACCCAGGGCAGGAGACATCGTTACTACGGTTTCAGAAGAACTCAAAGACTATTTACAATCCTTAGGCATAAAGGAAAAGAAAATTGTCGTAATCCCTCCCGGTGTAGAAATTGAAATGTTTGATCAGGGTGATAGTGAGCGTATTCGTATACTTCATGATTTAAAAAAGGCACCTATTGTGATGTATGCTGGCGCATTGGAGGCGTTCCAACGTATTGATTATTTGCTACTTGCAATGCAAGAAGTCATTAAAACCCAGCCAACAGCCAAATTATTAATGGTCGGTAATATCCGCAACCCTGTAGCAATAAATAAATATACACAAATGGCAAAGGATCTAGGTATTATAGATAACATAATATTTATCGAAACCGTTCCTCTTGATCAATTAGCTGATTATCTGGCAACAGCCAATGTTACTGTTGTACCACGCCCAAACTGCCCTGGTTACCCAGTCAAACTATTAAATTATATGGCAGCAGGCAAGGCTATCGTAGCATTCGAAGGAAGTGCCAAAGCAATATTTCACGGCTATAATGGTTATATTGCCAAGGATCATGACTACAAGTCACTAGCAAAAGGAATTTTACTATTATTGAAAGATAAAAAATTACAGACTGTTTTGGGGAGTCAAGCAAAGCAATCACTCTATGGTGTTTATGACTGGAATACAATCACTAAAGGAACTGAACTGTTGTACCGGCAAGTCATTGATAATAGAGAAAAGCTGAATAAAGAAGCGATGGGGGATTTTATTAAAGGCAGCTATTTGCCTCAGCTTTGCTCAACTGCTACCTTGCATAAAGACTTTTTACAGGCAGGCCCTATTATTTACCCTTCCTTTTCCGAAATACAGCAAGAATTGTAAAGTGAATGATTTATTCATAATAAATATACTTTACTTGATCACTTGCAAGAAATACCCCATATTACCCAGGATTTTTGTTTGTCTTCCATTTGTAAAAACAGGCGCATAGCGAGCTACGTAACTGTCTGTGCAACACCGAAGACGGACAAAAAGACAAGTCAGTTGCTCAAGTTATTTCGCGCACGTTCCTAAGCAACTCAAATTTTTTCATGTTTACTTTCTAAAGCAGAATAAATCTAGCAAGCATATCGCACTATTTTGTAATTAGTCCCCCTGAGGCCAAGGTAATATAGTTAATGTATTTTAAAAATATCGGAACAAAGAAATTAATACCTTACGTTATTATACTGTTATCTTTTGTTTTCGTTATATTACTTGTTTGGCAATCTAAACAGCATAAGATACTTACTAATGCCAAAAGTGCACGTAAAGCGGGTATGCCAATCCCGGTTGAAGTTTATAAAATTTCTAGTGGTAAGCTGAATTTTTTTATTCCGGTTGAGTGTCAATCAACCGCATCGGCGCTAATACCGATGTACTCACTCAACCGCTACAATGAAATTGTAAAAAATACGTTTGTAAAAATAAATGACAAAGTAAAAAAAGGTCAATTGTTGGTTGAACTTGATGCATCGGCTGAATTATTAACCTTGCAAGCAGCAGAAAATGAGCTGGAGTGGCTGACTAAAGAGGCTGACAAGGGTTATAAACCTTATATGGATTGGGCAAAGCGCAATCTAGTCAAAGGGTATGGCATTGAGCGAGAATATCAGCAAAGAAGAATTGATTGGTTACATGCTAATACGCTCGTTGCAATGGCAAAATTGAATGTCAAACTAAAGCAAAAGCAACTTGAATTAAAAAAAATATCAGCTCCGGTCGATGGTATTGTTATTGCTGTATCAGTGCCTGGCCAAATGACCAATGATAATGAAGTCAGTCTAGTGACACTTGCAGTGATAGACCCAATCTTACTCGAATGCCTTATCAGTGAGGAAAAAGTAAATTTTATTAAACCAGGACTGGATGCCGAGATTTCTTTTTATAGCGATACAACGGAAGTATTTCAGGGGAAAATTGCTTATATTAAGCCAATTGCTGATGCTGAACTACGCAGCATTTCCATTGTAATTGAATTACCCAATGCCAAAGCAAAGATTTTGCCAGGGTTACACAGTATTGCCCAAATATCGAATCCGAAAACAGCATTGCGTATTCCAAATGTAGCGATGATCGCAGGTATCAATATTGGGGAAGCTCAGGTTTTTATTGTCGACTCTGAGAAAAAAGCACATATTAAATCTATAAAAACAGGAACTTATGCTGACGGTTATACGGAAGTAAAAAGCGGATTAAAAACTGGCGATCAAGTCGTTATCGCCGGCCAGTTTAACTTGCGAAACAATGACTCCGTCAGAATTGTAAATCGAACGAAAGTTAAAGACATAGACTAGTAAGGGAGATGGAAACAAATAATCATCCAATATTGCGAGTCTTTTTGTCCGTCTTCTGCGTTGTAGCAACAGTTACGTAGCCAGCTATGCGCCTGTTACTACGCCTTGAATACGAACAAAAATCCTGCCCAATATTGGACGATTATTTATTTCCAGCTCCCTAAATCATTTTTTAAAAGAATAATGCAAAACAACAAATTACCCAATTTTTTATATCTTGGCCCAGCTAAATCAGGTTCAACCTGGATATTTAAAGCACTGGATGCTCACCCGGAAGTTTTTGTTCCACCCTCCAAGGAATTACGTTTTTTTTCCCTTCATTATGATAAAGGGCTTACGTGGTATCAGCGTTTTTTTAGCGATGCAGATCAAAATGCTAAAGCGATAGGGGAACTGACTCCGGGCTACCTGTTTTCCAGACAAGTAGCCACTCGGATTAGCACTGATTTACCAGGCGTTAAGTTATTTGTTTGCCTACGCAACCCAATTGAACGCTCTCTATCCGCTTACCAGTTCAAAAAAAGGAATGGGGTAGCTGAAGAGGATTTCTTTTCTACCATGAAAAAATTTCCGGAGATTTTAGAACGCAGTAAATATGCCGAGTCAATAAAAATGTATAGCGATTTATTTGGGCCGGACAATTTTAAAGTTTTTTTTCATGATGATTTAAAAAAGGATGCGCAGGCATTTAGTCGTGATATTTATCAATTTATCGGAGTCGATAGCGATTTTGTATTTAGTGATGCCAATAAAAAAATATTACCCGCTTCTCAGCCTAGGTCATCTGTTTTGGCAACTATTGTTTATAAAGCCTCTCAGGTAGCACAAGATTTAGGCTGGATTAAATTAATTGGCACGGTGAGAAATTCATTTATCTCCAGATTACTTTATAAACCCATTAATAAACAACGCAAAGAAACACTTACTGCCGAAGAAAACCAACAATTAGTTGATTATTTTTCCACAGATATAAAAAAACTAGAAACCTTGGTGCAGCGTGATTTACACCACTGGTTTGAATAACTATTAGATAAAGGAGCCGCACAATGAGCAGCACAGTATTACAGCAAAGTGAACAATTTTTACGTCACACATATCGGAAAATGTTATTTGCTCACGCTAGACATTTTCATGATTATATTTTTATTCATATTAATAAAACAGGTGGTACGAGTGTAGAGAAGGGACTAGGTCTACCTCTTATTCACAAAACAGCCCGAGAGTACAAAGCCGAAATCGGCGACCAACGCTGGCAGGATCAATTTAGTTTTACTATTATTAGAAACCCGTGGGATAAAGTTGCATCGCAGTACCACTATCGTACCATGATCAATGAAACTCAACTTAAAAAGCGACCAATCCCTTTTAATGACTGGGTTAAGCGAGTTTATATCGACCAGGATCCTGATTACTACAACAACCCAAAATCCTTTGCATCACAAGTGGATTGGTTGACTGATTCAAAGGGAAATTTTCTGGTAGATTTTATTGGTCGCTTTGAAAATCTGCAATCTGACTGGCTTAAAATATGTGCTAAAATCAATAGACAAGGCCTTGAACTACCTCACAAAAAAAAATCAGCTAATAAGAACCATCGCAGTTATTATAATGATGAGTCTATCGCAATTGTTGCAGACTGGTTTGCCAAAGACATTAAGGAGTTT
>CAZLLL010000156.1:0-6843 GCA_964560255.1 uncultured Methylomonas sp. | reverse complement strand
CGAACAAAAATCCTGCCCAATATTGGACGATTATTTATTTCCAGCTCCCTTACTCAGTAGAGATAGAGTCTTGCTCATTTTTTAAAGCGGCATCTAAAGTATGCCATGCTAATGTTGCACACTTGACACGGGCAGGATATTCACGCACGCCTGCCAGCACAGCTAACTTTCCAATCGCTTCCAGATTAATCTCTTCTTCTTTACCCGTTGTCATTTTATGAAACTGCCGAAACAAGTCATCTGCTTCAGCTTCTGTTTTGCCTTTTACTATTTCTGTCATTAAAGAAACCGAAGCAGTTGAAATGGCACAACCCGATCCCTGAAAACTTGCATCACTAATTTTATCGCCCTCCATCTTTAAAAATAAGGTCAAACGGTCACCACATAAAGGATTAAAACCCTCTACCTGGCGATCAGCATCTTCCATGACATGAAAATTGCGGGGATTTCTGTTGTGGTCAAATATAACCTCTTGATAGAGGTCGCGTAAATCATCAAACATTAAATTCTCTATATTAATTTAGCCAAACATTTCTATTAAAGACTCGATACCATTGATCAAGACATCGACTTCTTCTTTGGTATTGTACATTGCAAAAGATGCTCTGGCTGTTGCGGGCACTGCAAAAAAGTCCATAACCGGCATTGCACAGTGATGCCCTGCTCTAATGGCAATACCGAGGCTATCCAGCATGGTACCAATATCATGCGGGTGAATTTTATCTAATACAAAGGAAAGAATCGCACCTTTTTCTTTTGCCTCTCCTATCAATTGCAAGCCTTTAATCTGCATCGCCTTTTCAGTCGCATAAGCGAGTAATTCAGCTTCATAGACGGCAATATTATCCATGCCTATTTCATTTAGATAATCTATCGCTGCACCTAGGCCAATAACATCCGCTATATTGGGGGTTCCAGCTTCAAATTTATAGGGTAAGGCATTATATTCTGTTTCCGCAAAAGTCACTTTACGAATCATATCTCCCCCACCTTGATAGGGAGGCATGGCCTCAAGCAAAGCCTGCTTGCCATATAATACACCGATACCTGAGGGTGCATAGAGTTTATGCCCTGAAAACACATAAAAATCACAATCTAGTGCCTGTACATCGACCGCCATATGCGGAACAGCCTGTGCGCCATCTAATAAAACAGGAATGCCTTTTGCTTTCGCAACTGCAATAATTTTCTCAACGGGATTAATCGTCCCTAAGGCATTAGACATATGCACAACCGAAACCAGTTTAGTTTTATCGGTGATGAGCTTTTCAAACTCGGTATAAATGAGTTCGCCTTGTAAATTAATCGGTGCAACTATTAACACTGCTCCCGTTTCAGCACACAGCATTTGCCAAGGCACAATATTGGAATGATGCTCCATGGCGGTAATCAGAACCTCATCACCCGCCTCAATATTAGCTTTGCCAAAGGTTTGCGCAATAAGATTAATCGCTTCGGTTGCACCTCGGACAAAAATGATTTCTTTTGTGCTTTGCGCATTAATAAAATCTTTAATCTTTTCCCTGGCACCTTCATAGCGATCAGTCGCCCTGACACTTAAGGTATGTACACCCCGATGTACATTGGCATACTCATGACTATAACAATGCACAATACTATCAATTACCTGCTGAGGTTTTTGGCAACTGGCGGCATTATCTAAATAAACTAAAGGCTTATTGCGAATTTTCTCTTGTAGTATAGGAAAATCAGCACGAATTTTTTCAATGGGGAATGTGGTCATATTGTATTTTGTATTTGTAAACTTATGTAGAACGACCTTAGGGAGCTGGAAATAAATAATCGTCCAATATTGGGCAGGATTTTTGTTCGTATTCAAGGCGTAGTAACAGGTGCATAGCTGGCTAGAGCTAAGTTTGTGCGCCTTGAATACCAACAAAAATCCTGTGTCATGCTCAACTTATTTCGCGCCCTTCCTTAGGTAACTCGCAACAAATACCCCATGCTGCTCTTTTTGTCTGTCTTCGGCGTGATAGAAATAGTTACGTAGCTTGCTATGCGTCTATTTCTAGGCCTTGAAGATAAACAAAAATTCTGCGCAATATGGGTAGGTTATTTATTGAGAGTTACCTTAGTCTGCTCATCATCACAGCCAATCCTGCTGTATACCTGCTTGTGGAAATCGCGCCAAAAGTTTCTCTAAAACAATATCATGCAAACTTTTTATGTTTATTTTTTCAACCATCTCATTAGCAAAAGCAAAGGTCAGCATATTTCTTGCTGTTGTTTTGTCAACACACCGCGATTGCAGATAAAAAATAGACTGTTCATCTAATTGGCCTACTGTCACGCCATGCGCACATTTGACATCATCCGCATAAATCTCTAATTGCGGCTTGGTATCTGCCTCGGCATCATCAGAGAGCAAGAGATTATGATTATGCATATCTGAATCTGTTTTTTGCGCATGTTCAGCGACTAAAACACGCCCTTGAAAGACACTTCTTGCCCGCTGATTTAAAACGGCTTTATAAAGTTCACGGCTCACAGCATAGGGCTGTAAATGATTAATACGCGTATGATTATCAATATGCTGACGCTTTTCTCCTAAAGACAAACCATTTAAATCACATTCGGATGCCTGTTCAAGATCAGTGTGGATATCACTACGCGCTAATAAGCCCCCAAAGGCAAAGTTATGGTGGCTAAAGTGACTATCTCGTGCCTGCTTCACATAGGTTCCACCAAAATGATACGCTTTACTCCCCTCCATTTGCAATTTATAAAGTGTCAAATGCGCATTTTGTCCAACAAAAACCTCCACTACTGCAGCAGTACAATACGCTTCGTCACAGCCCACATAGCTTTCGATTACTTTAGCCTCAACTGACTCATCTACAGCAATAATATGTCGTGTATTAGCCATAAAGCCTGCCTGGGTGACCACATGCAAAATCTGCACTGGCTTTGCCAATATTACTTTAGCCGGTACATGAATAAAGATACCATCGCTAAACCACGCCATATTAAAGGCAACAAAGCCATTTTCTGTAGAATCTACCGCGTGTGAAAAATATTTCTCTAGCTGCTCAGACTTCTCTACAATAGCCCTCGTCATATTCATCACTGTCACTGATTCAGGTAACTCGTCTAGATTAGATAATGATGCCGAAAAGTGACCATTGACTATAACGACACTCCACGCATCATCAATTAAGTACTGATTCAGCTGATCAAGCTCTACTGCCGCAGATTCTGAACTCAATACAGGTGAAAATAATTTTTTCTCAATCGCTGAGACATTGGTATAACGCCACTCTTCTTCGCGTAATGACGGAAACCCTGTCGAGGAAAATTGCTGTATCGCCTGTTTTCTCAAAGCCTTTAACCAGACTATAGATTGCCCCGGCAAGGAACCCGATACTTCTTTGTATAACTCAGGATATTGACTACTTATCTGTTCAGCACTCATTATGCAGCCTGCTCCTCAACCCAATGATAACCTTTTTCCTCTAGCTTAAGAGCAAGCTCTGGACCACCTGATTTAACAATTTTCCCGTCTGCCAGAACATGCACAATATCTGGAACAACATAATCCAGCAAGCGCTGATAATGCGTTATCATTAAAAAGGCACGGTCTGCTGCACGCAAAGAGTTTAACCCAGCTGCAACCACTTTTAACGCATCAATATCCAGCCCTGAATCGGTTTCATCGAGTATACATAGGCTGGGCTCTAAAATAGCAGCCTGTAAAATCTCATTGCGCTTTTTCTCTCCGCCAGAAAAACCATCATTCACCGAGCGGTATAAGAATTTATCATCCATTTCAAGTAACTTGACTTTATCTTTCACTAAAGCTAAAAAATCCATTGCATCTACTTCAGCCAGCCCCTGGTGCTTGCGTATTGCATTTAAGGCCGCTTTTAATAAATAGATATTACTCACACCTGGAATTTCAACAGGGTATTGAAAGGCGAGAAAAACACCTTCACGCGCCCGCATTTCAGGTGCCATCTCTAACAGGTCTTTACCCTGATAAGTTACCTTCCCCTCCATCACGGTATAGCCTGCCTTGCCTGACAGAACATGCGACAAGGTACTTTTTCCAGCACCATTAGGCCCCATAATGGCATGGACTTCCCCTGCATTAATTTGCAAGTTGACACCTTTAAGAATAGGCTTATCACCTACATTGACATGAAGATTTTCTATGCTGAGCATTTATTTTTCCTGATATTATTTTCTTAATTTCCCATGCAATTCATGGGAATGCCGCGAGTGATGCTCTTTGTCTTGTGACGCAGAGTATTTTGGGGGGTCCCATGCGGCGCATGGGAAGCAGAACTTATGACTACCCTACAGAACCTTCCAGACTAAGCCCTAATAAAGCTTGCGCCTCAACGGCAAACTCCATAGGTAACTCTTTAAAAACACTTTTGCAAAAGCCATTAACAATCATCGACACGGCATCTTCTGCTGAAATACCACGTTGCTGACAGAAAAACAATTGGTCTTCACTAATTTTAGACGTGGTTGCTTCATGCTCAACTTGTGCCGAAGGCTGCTTGACTTCAACGTAAGGAAAAGTATGCGCAGCGCATTGATCACCCACCAATAAGGAGTCACACTGGGTATAATTACGCGCATTTGTCGCCCCCTTACCCACCTTAACCAGGCCACGATAGGTATTTTGTGAGCGCCCCGCAGAAATCCCTTTGGAAATGATGGTACTGCAGGTATTTTTCCCTATATGAATCATTTTAGTGCCGGTATCAGCCTGTTGACAATTATTAGTCACTGCAACAGAATAAAATTCACCAACAGAGTTATCGCCTAATAAAATACAGCTCGGATATTTCCAGGTAATGGCTGAACCCGTTTCGACTTGCGTCCAGGAAACCTTAGCATTAGCCCCACGACATTCTGCACGCTTGGTGACAAAATTATAAATTCCACCGACACCGTTTTCATCTCCTGGATACCAGTTTTGCACCGTTGAGTATTTTATCTCGGCATTTTCCATAACAATTAATTCTACTACCGCTGCATGGAGTTGATTTTCATCACGCATCGGCGCAGTACAGCCTTCTAAATAGCTCACATGACTGCCTTCATCAGCTATAATCAAGGTACGCTCAAACTGCCCAGTATTAGCAGCATTAATTCTAAAATAGGTGGACAATTCCATAGGGCAACGCACCCCCTTGGGAATATATACAAAGGAGCCATCCGTAAATACCGCCGCATTGAGTGCTGCAAAAAAGTTATCTGTTTCAGGGACAACCGTCCCCAAATATAGCTTTACTAACTCTGGGTACTCTTGCAAGGCTTCCGAAATGGGACAAAAAATAACCCCTGCATCTTTTAATTTACCTTTAAACGTAGTTGCTACCGAAACACTATCAAAAACAGCATCAACGGCCACGCCGGCCAAACGCTCCTGCTCATCCAGCGGAATACCTAATTTTTTATAAGTTTCTAATAATTCAGGATCTACTTCATCCAGACTTTGTGGCTTGTCTGAATCTTTTTTAGGCGCAGAGTAATAACTAATCGAATAATAATCAATGGAATCTATCTTTAATTGTGCCCAATCGGGCTCCTGCATTGTCTGCCAATGCCGAAAGGCCTTAAGACGATACTCCAGCATAAACTCAGGCTCTCCTTTGATAGCTGAAAGCTTTGCAATAACTTCTTCATCTAAGCCTGGTGGAAAAGTATCCACTTCTATCTCTGTCACAAATCCTTCTTTATATTTGTGACCGATCAAACTTTCAATTTCTGGTGCGCTTGTTGACATAACTACTCTGATATAAAATACAAACTAAAATTAACGATATAAACTGGCCACTGGCACAGTGATTTCCTGAGGAGATTGTACTGGTAGCAACATATCTGCAAGCGTGACTGACTCTAAAGCCTGCTGTACCGTCTGATTAATCAGCCGCCAATTATTACCAATCGGACAACCTGAAACTTGTTCACAGCCATGTTCAGTCGTACTGCACTCAGTTAAAGAAATTGGCCCTTCAAGCGCAGTAATAACCGCTGCCACAGTAATCTTGTCAGGTGCTCTTACTAACGCGTAGCCACCTTTTGCGCCACGGATAGAACTTAAAACCTTTGCTTTAACCAATAACTTCAAAATCTTGCTCACAGTGGGCCGTGCAATACCTGTTGCCGTCGAAATTTCTAGGGCAGCATGTACTTGTTGCTGACTTTTTGCCATAAAACTCAGGATAACTGTTGCATAGTCAGTCATTTTACCTAGTCGTAACATGTCCTCTCCTTCTATTAAGGACTATTTTAGTACTATTTAATGATAGAGTAAATAGCCTAGTCACTATTTCATGATTCCCTTCTGTTTCTCTGACACTTTGCCGTATATTCTTAGGAATGGGAATTGAATAAGTTGTGCAATTATGACGCAGTATTTTTGTTTGCCTTCAAGGCGCGGTAACAGGCGCATAGCTAGCTACGTAACTGTTTCCGCAACGCAGAAGGCGAACAAAAAGACAAGTCAGAATGCACACGTTATTTGATTCCCATTCCTTAACATCAAATGAAAAGTTCATCTTGCCGTAAAATGAGTGATTTTTACAATAGAGTTGTTCTTTTGAATATACATTAATAATCAGCATGTTTTATTTTTGAAACAATTGGATATAATTGCATTTCATCTGCTTTTTTGATAAAAACATTATTTTAATAAATTGATTTTAAATAAGCTTTATTTATCTGTTCACAAAAACAACTCTAATTAAAAGACGACACCCTTCATATCCCTATAATAAGTAGCTGACACTTTTGCAATATCATTAAAAATGAAAGGCTAGGAGGCTGTCTAAGAACTATGATCCCCAATGTTTGATATAATACCCC
>CAZLLL010000155.1:0-6909 GCA_964560255.1 uncultured Methylomonas sp. | reverse complement strand
CTACAACGCAGAAGACGGACAAAAAGACTCGCAATATTGGATGATTATTTGTTTTCATCTCCCTTAATGTTGCTGATATCAGCAGGTCTATGCTTCTTTTTTGCCTCTGCGAGAAGCTTTGAATCACTGCTTTAGCCTGCTTTTTGTTGGCCCCCCCCCCCGATGCCTCATCCAAAGTAACTTTAGGCGTTAGTGTAAGGGAAGATCATCCGGTTCCAATGCCCATATTTCAATGGTACCTTTTAATGCCCGTTTGAAAGAATGCCTTAATTCAAAATACTTAATTAAAGATATATTAATTATACTTGCACTACTTGAGTTTATAAGAGTTCTGCAATCCTATTTATTACTTGGAAGAGTGCGAGTCACATTTATTATTGATGTGGCACTTGTTGTTTTAATTGGTGAACTAATCGGGTTTTGGTATCAAGAATTTAGCATATCTGAAATTCTTTTAGGTATTGGAGTAATCTCAGCTCTAGTCGCTCTAAGAGTTATAACTTCAAAATTCTCTCCAAGTTGCAACGAACCATAATTTTCAATTATGATTCAGAGCATTTTACATTTTTTCACCTTTAGTTCCCGCCCAGTTTCCGGGTAGCCAAAAATCACTGATTTTTGAGCAAGATTTGCATATTAGTAAGTTGTCCCTTATCAGATCCGATGCTTTGCAACAATTTTTCCTGATATTCTATCCAGAGTAGTGGTGGCTGGAAGTCCCTTTCTTCCAATAACTGACTTATCAATTGATAGGCTTTTTTTGGTTGACCTTCTGCTTCATACAATAAGGCTAACCAATAGTTAGGCGCACCTTCTTTTCCGGGGCGGCTGCGATGACGCTCCAATGGTATCAAAAATTCCAGCTCTTTAATACGATCATCGGTAGACATGACTAGGCGGTGAGTTAAAAGATCCTTGTCCTGACAACAATAACGATGAAAGATATCTAAGCTGCCCTCTACTGAGTAGTGACGAATATGCTGCGACCAGACATCCCCCTTTGCTAGCACAATAGCCTGATGATATGCTTTTATAGCATTGGCACAAGCTAACCCTTTATGACCTGAGCCAGTGTAGCTATTACCTGCATCTGGGCATAAGAATATTTCCCCCAGTGCTCTTGCCAGATAGAAATGGTAACGCGCATTATCTGGGCTGATGACTATCGCTCGTTGAATATCCTCTAAACCTTCGGGTTTTTGCAGTAACACGGCGTTAAGTAGTCCTGACTCTGCCAGGATTGCTGCATTACCTGGAGCAATTTCTTTACCTTTTTCAAGTACCTCAATTGCATTCCTGGCGCGCAGACCACTGGTTTTTAAAATTATTGCTTCATCAAGCAACAGGTCGGGGTCATTTTTGAGCGATGGCTTCAGTGCTTGCAGCTGATAGATGATTTTTAGTGCTGCTGAGATTTCTTGAGGATCAATCGGTACGAATTGCTCAGCATAGTCTTTGCGTAGCCCAATGTTTAATGAAGAGCCTCCAGTAAATGCCGTGAGCTCCATACGGTCCCGATTTGCACGAGTGATTTTAAAGTAGGCCTCGGTATTATCTGGTGCAATTTTCCGTGCTTGCTGGTATTCCTGGATCGCTTCGTTATAGTCATGCTGTTTAAGTAACTGATCACCGACGTTGTGATGCAATTGAACCTGTTTTTGCATTGATTGCTGCGATAAAAATGCTTCTCTTTTAAAATATAATCCGATAAGCACACTCAAAATAAATAGCGCAACCAGACTCTGGCGCACTACTGGGTTGATTTTTATCAATGTTTTTTGAGTGCCATTGATTGATTCTAGTTCTGCAATAAGTCGATCGACATCCATATGGAAACGTAGATCCGAAATCTCCAGAGCTTGCCGCTGGCATAATATGGCCAACTCTGGCGGAAGCTCTGCCGAGCGAGGCATTGCTGCATGTCCTACAAGAACAGGGATAACGATAATATTTCGTTCTAAGGCACTGATAATTTCCATGCGTACAAAATCATACTCATCGTTTAGTCTTAGTTGACCCGCATCGTTTCTCATATTTACCCAGTTAGCACCGATAATAACAAGCATCACAGAGCATCTAGCCAATGTATAATCCAGAATCTGAATATAATTTTCACCTGGCTGGATATCATCTATATCCATAAATACATGCTCATTGCCAAAATGCTTGCTAAGGCGATCATAGATTCGCCCTGCATCTGCTCTACTATCTTGTTGGCGATAATTCACAAAAATATTAAATTGCTTCCTCATTATTTTTCTTAACTCCTATCGGATTTATCGTGCAGAGATTGGTGTTAGGGAATGGGAATTGAATAAGTTGTGCAATTATGACGCAGTATTTTTGTTTGCCTTCAAGGCGCGGTAACAGGCGCATAGCTAGCTACGTAACTGTTTCCGCAACGCAGAAGGCGAACAAAAAGACAAGTCAGAATGCACAAGTTATTTGATTCCCATTCCTAGGTAACTCGCAATAAATAAACTACCCATATTGCGCAGAATTTTTGTTTGTCTTCAAGGCGTAGAAATAGGCGCATAGCAGGCTACGTAACTATTTCTATAACGCAGAAGACGGACAAAAAGACTAGCAAAATGGGTGGTTTATTTGTTGCGAGTTGCCTTATCACTTGGGTATCTTTCATTGTGCAGTTTGCACTTTATTCTTACCACTCAACGACTACAAAAAACATTAACCACGAAAGACACGAAAAAACATGAATATTGTCCCTTGCATGTCTTTCGTGCTTAAATATTTTTAATCTTAAGCATTAAGCTTCTTCAATATTGTACTATATTAAAATGGGATTAAAATATCCTTATATTATCTGGAAATGAAAACAACAACATTTTTTCGATATCGAAATGCCTTATTTTTTTCCCACTTACCTTGCGCCCGATCAAATGTTAGTTTAATATTTCCATTCGCTTAGGAATGGGCGCGGAATAAGGGAGCTGGAAATAAATAATCGTCCAATATTGGGCAGTATTTTTGTTCGTATTCAAGGCGTAGTAACAGGCGCATAGCTGGCTATGTAACTGTTGCTACAACGCAGAAGACGGACAAAAAGACAAGTCAGTTGCTCAAGTTATTTCGTGCACGTTCCTTATTAAACAGGACAACTTATGCGACCTACTCGCCGAGATTTTATTAACAAAATGCTCATACTTGCTGGCTCATCGATCAGCCTGACATTTTCTAAACTTAGCCTAGCTAACTGGCTAGTAAGCGATTTTAGTCATCAGGCTATTGATCAGTCGCTTGCTGAATTATTTCCCGAACAGACTCTACATGCTAGCCATAAAATTCACTTAAAGCTTCCACGTATCGCGGAAAATGGCTCGGTTGTTCCTATTACAATCACCAGCTCTCTTGATAACGTAGATACTGTGTATATTTTTTCAGAAAAAAATCCTGTGCCGTTAATTGCCAAATTCAGCCTGAATCCCAATATGGAAACCTTTATTGGCGCACGATTTAAAATGAAGGAAACGTGTGATGTCATCGTCATTGTTAAAGCAGAAAATCAGTATTATCAAACCCGAAAAAAAGTAAAAGTCACTTTAGGCGGATGTGGCGGTTAATATGTCAACAATTAAAATTCGCAGTAAACGCTTGGCAGACTATACGCTAATACGTACGCTTATCGCTCACCCAATGGAGACGGGAATGAATAAAAATGAAGAGACTGGCGAGCTTATACCATCTCATTTTATTCAGGTTTTATCATTCAAGCTTAATGATAAAATAATGAGCGAATGTCAAATGGGTTTTGGTGTCTCTAAAAATCCTTTTTTTTCTTACAAACTTAAATCAGCTAAAGCGGGTGATAAAGTTACCATCAGTTGGCATGATAATCTTGGCTATCATGATAGTAGGGATCATATTATCAAATGAAATCATTCCTCAAACTTAGCAAAAACGGTACGCAAAATCATGATCTATACACCGTAATTTTCTTAGTCACTTGCTTTGTGTCAACAACCTGCCAACGGATATGCGCTTTTATGACTAGAACACTAGTGATTTACCTTTTTTTTAGTTCATTAGTATTAGCAAATCCAATTGAAGATAGACAACAGTTACGTGATTTTTATCAGCAACTCTTTCCGCAGTTAGCACTTGATGATTATGCTGAAGGCGTATATGCCATTGACAGTGATGCTAAAATCTCCTGGCTGGCGATCGAAGAATTCCCACCTTATGAATTTGCCCTGGAAAAGGGAGAAAAACTTTTTTATCAGCCCTTTGTCAATGGTAAAACGTACGCGGATTGCTTTCCGGACAAGGGAATTGCTATTGCGCAAAACTATCCCTACTGGGATGAAAAAAAACAGCAGATTACAACCTTGGCAAGTGCAATTAATGACTGTAGAGAGCAGAATAACGCACCTGTTTTAGCTTATGCCAAAGGTGAAATTAACACCCTTATGACTTATATGGCCTATACATCCCGTGGTCAGCGTATTCATACTGAAATACCGAAAAACACCAGACAAGCACTTGCAGCTTATGAGCAAGGAAAAGCTTATTTTTACCAGCGCCGTGGGCAGCTTAATTTCTCCTGTGCCATCTGCCATATAGATAATGCAGGTAAATATATTCGTTCTGAAATTTTAAGCCCTGCGCTAGGCCATACCACTCACTGGCCTGTTTACCGTTTAAGCAGTGGAAAAATGTGGACACTACATGGCCGGTTTATGAACTGCAATAAATTGATTCGCGCTAAAGTAGACCCAGCTCAAAGCACTGCTCTACGTGAATTAGAGTATTTTTTAAGTGTTATGGCAAATGGCTTGCCTTTAAATGGGCCTGCAACACGTAAATAATAGATCTTCACTCAAACAGGAATAATATTGGTGCATAATACGAACCATTAAGGTGCATGCAAACTATTTTCAAGCCACTTAATTGATATAAATCAATTTCTTAAATAATATGGTTCGATTATTGCTTTTAATTTAAGCTAATCTAAAAACTTAATCCAGTGGAGCAAAAATATAACATGAGACATTCTAGTATGAGAGAGAGTTTTCTCTCATTCTCCGGGAGAGCCAAAATCCTGCACCTAACCTGGCTTGCCTTTTTCGTGACCTTTCTGGTATGGTTTAGTCACGCACCTTTATTACTGGTGATTCAGGAGGCCATGGGGCTGTCTGATCAGCAGATAAAAACGCTCTTGATTCTTAACGTAGCACTGACTATCCCTGCGCGTATTATAACAGGCATGTTAGTGGACGTTTATGGTCCAAGAAAAACCTATTCCTTAATGTTATTGACATCAGCAGGTCTATGCTTCTTTTTTGCCTCTGCGAGAAGCTTTGAGTCACTGGCTTTAGCCCGCTTCTTGTTAGGATTTGTCGGTGCTGGATTTGTTATTGGTATTCGCATGATCAGTGAATGGTACCCAGCCAAACAACTTGGACTGGCGGAAGGTATCTATAAAGGCATGGGTAATGTTGGATCCGCTGTCGCAGCAGTGACGTTACCTACCCTCGCACTATTATTTGGTGGTGAAGATGGCTGGCGTTATGCAACTGCCGTGACGGGTGTTATTGCATTTATTTATGCCGGAATTTACTATTTTTCTGTCACTGACACCCCGGTAGGTTCAACCTATTTCAAACCCAATAAGTCAGGTGGCCTGGAAGTCACCAGCAAACGGGATTTCTTTTTCTATTTATTGCTCAATATTCCCATGTTTGGCGCGATGGCTGTACTAACGTGGAAAGTAACTGGGCTTGGTCTACTCAGTGATACCTCAGCTAATATTGTTTATGGCATATTGCTACTGATCTATGTGGTTCAGGCGAGCCAGATTTATAAAGTCAATAAGGATATATTTCATGAGCCTGTTGAAGAAATTCTGCAATATAACTTTAAGCAGGTTGCCATATTAAGTATTGCGTATGCTGTGACCTTTGGTTCTGAACTGGCTGTCGTTTCCATGCTGCCACTGTTTTTTAAGAGTACTTTTCTGGTTCCTATATCGCTCGCAGGTATTTTTGGGGCATGCTTTGCTGCAACAGATGTCTTATCCTGTCCTTCTGGTGGCTGGATTAGTGATAAATTTGGGCGTAAAAATTCATTAGTTATTTTACTTTTGGGTGCCTGCATCGGTTTTTTTGCTATGTCACGTATTAATGGTGAGTGGCCAATTGCTCTGGCTGTACTTGTGATGATGTTATGTTCTTTTTTTCTTGGCGCGGCAGCAGGTTGTGTGTTTGCTATCGTCCCATTAATTAAACGTCGCTTGACTGGGCAAATTGCCGGCATGGTAGGCGCATATGGCAATATCGGTGCTGTCCTGTTTTTAACCGTATTCTCGCTAGTATCACCATCCCAATTTTTTCTCACCATTGCAGGTGGAATTGCTTTTGCAACAGTGTGTGCCCTCTTTTTAAATGAACCCAGCAATGCAATAGCTGAGATTCTACCCGATGGGACGGTACACTTAATTGATGTACATTGAAACTGTAGAGCAGGCTTCGTAACCGTTCAGATCCCCTTTGTAAAATGGGATTTGAAGAGACTTTTTCGTATCCTGTTTAAATTCCCTAGTACTTCACCTCTTAAGTAACCAATAATAAATAATTATTTTAAAACAACTACTTACTTAGATTTAAAATATCTTATGTAGAGGGTGAGGTACTAGTAACTCTAAATCATGAAAAAAAATATTATTTCATTTCAATAGATTATGTTTTTACATTTACCCAATGAGCAAGAGTTACCAGAGAATTTAAACAGGATACTATTAGCTGTTAATGGAAGTTACTACCAAGGAATGCCCGTTAGCCTGTTAATTATTGTACTATTAAATAAGAAGTTACCTGTTCCCCTCATTATGCACAGTCAATAAGGGAGCAGGAAATTAATAATCGTCCAACTGAAAAATATAATATATAAATA
>CAZLLL010000154.1:0-6933 GCA_964560255.1 uncultured Methylomonas sp. | reverse complement strand
AGTCTGGAAAAAAGGTGAGCCTCTACTCCATGAAAATAAATTTTATTCTAATTCATAATACCTTCGCCAAACGTATAGGCTAAGTTGAAATAATGGTTTTTAAAATTGTAACCTATTGGTTTTATTAGAGTGAAAAAAATCATTTTAGAAAAATAAGGTCTAAAAACCAAATTGGCGAAGGTATTGAATTCAGAACTACAGTTTTTAGTAAGCGATGCAGGTTTTGATGAATTTGAAATACAAACAAAAAAAGCTAAATATTTTTTTACGCCTGCACTAGGTTACCCCTTAAACAGGGTAAACTACTTTGGGGAAAAAATGAAAGATGCTCCATTTTTCTATTCACATTGTTATGTTCAAAAGGAGTGCAAAAACAAGTTTTTGTCCCTTTAAAAATAGGCAAAAACTTGTTTTTGCACTCCAAATTAGCAATACTTTCACAGTTTCAGAGCCTAGATATTGAGGTTTCATATTATGCTTGCGGTGACGATTGGGTAGCTTTCTTAAAACTAGATTTGTAGGTTTAAATTTATCCATTAAGGAATGGGCACGAAATAAACTGAGCAACTGATGCAGGATTTTTGTTCATATTCAAGGCGCACAAACTTAGCTCTAGCGAGCTACATAACTGTTTGTGCAACACCGAAGGCGGACAAAAAGACAGGTCAGTTGCTCAACTTATTTGATTCCCATTCCTAAGCATACCTGAAATATAAAAAGCAACAGGAATGACTCTATGTGTACAAAAAAAAATATTGCTATCCTTGGTGGAGGCCCAGCAGCAAGTACCTTGGCGATTCGCTTATGTCAGGCAGGCTGTAAGGTAGTGATATTTGCTAGCCCTGAACGCGCGCCAATTTTGGTAGGTGAGTCCTTGGTACCAATGATTGTCCCCTTGTTGCAGGATCTTGGCGTTGAACAGGAAGTCGCTGCATACAGTATTTATAAGCCTGGCGCATGTTTTACATTTAATGCAGACCAGATTTTTGAATTTCGTTTTGATGAGACACCGAGTGATCTACCTTCGTATGCCTATAATGTCCCCAGAGATAAATTTAACGCAAGCTTGTTAAATGCCGCGTTGCGTGCGGGTGCAAAGCACGTTAAACGAAAAGTGGTACTGAGTAAAGCAAGTCACTCCGAAGAAATTAAATTAGATAATGATTCACGACTAGAAGCGGCTGGTTATTGGGAGAAAAGCGAACCTGATTTAATCGTTGATGCAGCAGGTCGAGCAAATTTGATCGGGCGTTTACTGGATATTCCCATGCAAAAAGGACCACGGCAAGATGTGGCGTTATTTGCTCATGTTGATAAAACCGAGTTAGTCGATACAGGTTATGTACATAATGACCGCATAGATCAGGGCTGGTGTTGGCGCATACCCTTACCAGAGAAAGTCTCTTTAGGTTTCGTGGTGCCTGAAATCTATGCATCGCAGCAGGGTGATACAGCCGAAGAGCAATATGACAATTTATTAAAAACTGATCAGGTTTTGCAAAAAATAGCACCCAATGCTCAACGTGTCACACAGGTTCTGCGCTTTAATAATTATCAGTCTATTTCAAATAAATTTTGTGCTGCGAACTGGGTTATGCTAGGTGACTCTGGTGGTTTTGTTGATCCTGTTTTTTCCAGTGGTATGCTGATTGCTATGGAGAGTGCAAATAAACTCGCTGATACGATTATTCAAAATAAGCCATTATCCCTATATGAAACGGCCATTAAGCAACATTTAAATGCCTGGTTTGAAATCGTGGGTTATTATTACAATGGGCGTTTAATGAGTAGTATTAAAGTAGGAATGAGTATGCCGGATAATATTATCAACCGCTTTATATACAAATGGATCAGTAGTCATATTAGCCGTATTTTTAGCGGTGCGGCGGCAAGTCATCCCTTTAGTCTGAAATTATTACGCTTTCTAGTGAAATATGGGTTAAAAGATAGTGATCCTGATGTTTATAAAATTAGATAATCTTGTATGGTTGTGGTTTTAATTTATATCGTTTGCGTCTTGAATATAGGGCGTGTTTTGATTGGATACAGGAATTAAAAGTGAGTACAGCTAAGTATAAAACTGAAGAAATTGCCAGTGAATTATGTGTTTTTTTGCGCGAGAATATACTAGCGCCAAATGTAGAAGTCACAGCAAGTACAGAGTTAAGCAATATTGGGGTGGATTCTTTTTCATTGATGGAACTGGTGTTGTTTATCGAACGACGTTTTAGTTTAATACTAGCTGCTGAGTCCTTAACCCCTGATAATATTGCCAGTGTAGGCAACTTAAGTGCCTATTGTATCAGCCAATTAAGTTCTGCTGATACATGAAATTTCCGACTAGCATGACTCTCAATGGTGCAGATTTTTTTTTGCTGCAACTCGACCACCTTATGTGGAAACTGGGTAAGCAACGTAATATCTGTACCTTTGCAGTCGCTTTGCAAGAACGTATTCGCTATCAGGATTTAGAAAATCGCCTAGCGGCTGACTTATCTTATCAATGGATTACTCGCTTGCGCCTGCAACAAGGATGGCCGTTTTTATTAGCTAAATGGGTGCTTAAATCCGATGTTGCACTACCTGAATTAAACCAGTATCAAATTGATGACCCAGATAGTTTACCTGCCGATTTATTTAAAATACCGTTTGATATTAAAGTTGAGGCGGTTTTTAGAGTCAGCCTAGTGCAAATAGCTAATGCGGGATCTATACTCGTTTTTACATGGCACCACGCTTTAATGGATGCCCATGGGGGGGAGACATTTATACGTCACTTAGGTGGATTGGGTAAATTATCAACTGATGCGCTATGTGCTCAGCAAGAAAATGTCTTGCCACTCAAAGAACAGGCCAACATTGCTCTGCAAATGAAAGAGTTTTTGCTTGATATATCTAGATTACCTATTGCTTCACTGGCAAATACAAAAAAATTAAATGCGGAAGTCCGTTATCGAATACTTTCATACACCGAACAACAGACTAAAGATATTACAATAAGAGCAAGTCAACAGGGGGCAGGTTTTTTAGTCAGTGCGTTTTATTTGGCAGTCATTGCCTGTGCTGTTGCCAAGATACAGAAAAAAAGAGCCCCTATGGCAGAAGAAGATATATTAATTCCAATTCCATTAGATCGGCGCAAGCGTGGTGTGCATAGCCCAATTATCGGTAATCAGGTGACTTTTCTTTTTTATCGTATACCTTATAAGGCTTTAGCAAATATAAAAACCTGTGTTGCAGAGCTGGTTGAGCAAATGAAAAGTTTGATGCGCGCTGAAAATCCCAGATATTATCTTGTTATGATGAATTTTCTACGGCGTGTACCTGGATGGCTATATCGTATGCAATTAACGTCTCCATCAGAAGGAAAAATGGCAAGTTTTTATTACTCGGATACCGGAGATACGCTGAACCTGTATGATACCTTGTTTGACAGTCAGGTAACGAGTGCCATCCACTACCCACCGAATATGTACCCACCAGGTATTACTTTTGTATTGAGTCGTAGCCAAGACACTTTACAACTTACTTTTGCCTATACGCAGGCAGTGATTAACGAAGCAGAAGTGAAATTCCTTCTACAGCAAATTAACACGGGGTTGTTAGGGAAAGCTGAAGATTGAAGTCTATGCACTGTGATGTTGCAGTCATAGGGGCGGGAGCGGCAGGCATTTCTGCCGCTATTGCAGCGGCTGATTCAGGAGCAAAAGTCATATTACTGGAGCGCCATGGGTTTACTGGCGGTTTGGCAACGTCTGCGCTAGTGGGAACTATTTGTGGTCTTTATTATCGTAACCAATCGGCTCCGCGTTATGCTGTACAAGGGTTTGCTCGTCAGTTTGCGCAGCTAGTACAGCAGCAAAGTCATTCATCACCGGCTGTTTTTGCAGAAGGATTACATTTTTTACCCTACCAGCCCAGTGCTTTTCATCAACAAGCTGTTCAACTATTACACCAGGCAGGCGTACAACTGTGCTTACACAGCTATGTAGTCGCTGTGAAAATTGCAGCGGGAGCAATTGTTGAATTGAGTATTCACGCAGCAGGAACGCATGTTAGCCTGGTAGCGAATGCTGTCGTGGACTGTAGTGGCAATGCACAAGTTTCAACACTGGCTAATATCAGCAAAATTGAGCAAAGTGAATATCAGACAGGGGCATTTGTATTTCAAGTCACGGGCTTGCCGAAAATGGAGCCACGGTCACTGGCACTAAATATGATCCGCTGGATTAAACGCGGTATACACAGTGGTGCTTTAGAGTCGCAGTGCGAACGCTTATCCTTTGTTCCTGGAACGATAAAGAATAGCGTAGGTCTCTTAAAACTAGGCATGACAAAGCGCTTTGATGGGAGTATCGCATGTCTTACCCAATATGAGCTGGAAGCACGATCACGTAGTGTTAAAATAATTGATTATTTAGCTGCAAATGAGCCAGAATTAAAAGCGCTAACAATTAGTGCTATGGCAGCCGAAGTGGGTGTACGCACTATGTCACGTTCGCAAGGAATTGATATATTAAATGAAAAACAGATCTTAAGCTGTGCCAAACCAGTCGATGGTATTGCAATAGGTGCCTGGCCTATCGAATTATGGGGTGAAGCGAGTAAGCCAGAGATGCGATACTTTGCTTTGAACGACTGTTACTGGATTCCGGCAAGAACTCTGGTTTCCAGATATTTATCAAATTTGTTTTTTGCAGGGAGAGCGATTTCAGCAACCGAACGAGCCATTGCATCAGCGCGCGTAATAGGCACGTGTTTAAGTACTGGGTATGCTGCCGGTATATTAGCAACAGAATATGTGCAACAAAACACATGGCAAAGCGCAATAGAAAGAATTCAACAGAAACAGGTTTTTAGCGAAGAGTATTAATGGTTTCGACATATCAATTATTAGCATCGGCAGCACAACAATGGCCAGATAAGCCAGCAATTATCGAAGCGGATTGCACAATCAGCTATACTGAACTCTATGCGCAGACAGAGGGTCTCAAAGCAGAATTATTACATATAGGTCTGACCCAAGGTCAGGGTCTTGGGGTAATGGCTCGCAATGGCTGTGCTTTTGTCGCCGCCATGCTTGCCGGAATGGGCTGTGGTGCAATTGTATTACCTATCTCCCATCAATTGAAAGCAGCAGAAATTGCCAGCCTAATTGAAGATACACAATTACACGCTGTGCTGGATGATCAATCGGGTCTACTGGCGTTAGAGGGCGTAGCGACAATGATTCCCTTCGCTCAGCAAACGTTACGTTTCACCTGGGCAGAAGGTGTTATTAATCAAACAGTCACGCCATTATCCGATGCGGTTTTTATACGCTATACATCAGGTACAACAGGCACTAGCAAAGGTGTCGTTTTGTCGCATAACAGTGTTCTACAGCGTGTAGAAGCTGCCCAGAAGGCTTTAAATCTAGTTCCAGACGATGTTGTTTTATGGGTACTGCCGATGGCATTTCATTTTTTAGTTACCATTCTGGTGTATATTCGTAGTGGCTGCTGTATTGTTGTATGTAAGGATTTACTTGCTCAAACTATCATTGATGCAGCCAATCAATATCATGCAACAATGCTGTATGCCTCACCTATGCATTATCGCTTATTAGCGGCAGATGTATCAGACAAACAAATGCCATCTTTAAAGTGTGCTATATCAACCTCGGCTGGATTACCGAGTGATATTGCCGCAAGTTTTGCAAAACGCTACCAGATAATGATTACGCAAGCCTATGGAATTATTGAGATTGGCCTTCCCTTACTGGATTGCTTATCCGGTAGCGATAAAAATCCTCGTAGTGTTGGTTTTCCTGCGGACGGATTTACTGTTGAATTATTGGCTGATAATAATATGCCTGTTGCCGCTGGAGAGGTTGGACGATTAGCTATTCAAGGCTCTGGCATGTTTGATGCTTATCTTAAACCGTGGCAAACTGCCGAACAGGTGATGGTAAAGGGCTGGTTTATGACCGGCGATCTTGCACAGCGACTCACGGATGGTCGAATTGTTGTTTGTGGACGTGAAAAAACCATGATCAATGTATCGGGTAATAAGGCTTTCCCAGAAGAAATTGAGGCAGTACTAGAGCGACATAATGCGATTGCAGTTGCGTACGTTTTTTCTCAGCCTCACCCGTTAATGGGTGAAATTGTGTGTGCCGACGTTATTTTGGAAAAAAACAGACAGCTTGATGTAGAAGCCGTATTGCGTTTTTGTCGTACACAATTATCTAGCTATAAAATTCCGCAAAGATTAAAGCAAGTCGAAGAAATTGCACAAACAGCTAGTGGTAAACTTAAACGAGCTGGTACATGTAAAATGTAGAGTAGACTTTAGTTCGCAAGTGCAGAATAGGAACGTGTACGAAAAAGGGCTACCAACTTAATACGGGACAACTCCTTTGCAAAATAAGTAGGGTGGGCAGCTTTTTTGCCCACCATCAAGTTGAACTGGGCAATGAAGGATGCCTGATTCTGGGACGTTTTTTAATGGGGTTTACTCCTGCTTTATTGAAATGAAGAGAAAAATGTCCCACTTTATACGATTTTTAGTGCGAAGAATATTTTTTAATGCTGTCTACACTATTGATTTAGTTAGATGATTTCAGATACTCTGAATCGCTGCTAATTTATTGTAAAGGGTTTTCATGTTTAGAATTGCTGGATAAGGAGGGGGGGGGGGCTGAACGGTTACGAATTACTCGGTGTATACGTTCCGTAACCCATGTATATCCTGAATCTGTATGTTTTTTCTTTGAATGCGAATAAGCTCTTTATCTTGAAACTGTTTTAGCATTCTGCTGACGGTTTCTAAAGTCAATCCTAGGTGATCTCCTATCTCTTGGCGTGTCAGCAATAGGCTAAATTCATAGGGCGAAAGTAGGCTGTCGAAGCCCCATACCCTATATTGTAGAGTTCGTTTAAATTCAATGCT
>CAZLLL010000153.1:0-6968 GCA_964560255.1 uncultured Methylomonas sp. | reverse complement strand
AAACTGCCCACCCTACTTATTTTGCAAAGGAGTTGTCCCGTATTAAGTTGGTAGCTGTCATTTCGAAGCACTTTACTCTTAAAGTTATCATTTGGGTTCGCCAAAAAATAGCATTTAAAATAATTCGCTTCACACGATAACTTAAGTAGTTTCAGAGCAGCTGATCTCAGTCTAACAAAAATAAAAAAAATTAATTTTTTATCAATATAATTAGGGTGTAATTAAAATGTTTCAGTGAGTACCGAGCTTGAAGTCCAAGATTCACTACCGTACACTTTTTAAAAAGGTTAAAACCCTTGTAGAATCTCACATTGAGCGGGTATGGTTTTATATTTTTCGATTAACGTTTAATTTTAAAACAAATGGTTATACTAAGTTTATTAGGTTTCAAAGGCTTATATAAAATAATTTAAAATCAATGTGTTATATGCAATTAAAAATGCCTGATTTCTAATGTTATATTTTTATTATTTATACGGCTTTCCATAACACTCTAATAGTTAATGTATTTTTAATATAAAAAATAGATATAGACCCGCTCAATGTAAGTAGAATAAGCTATAGATAGTTTTTCAATCATTTTTTTATTAAGGTAATATTAAATACCCTTTTAAATCAAGCTTCACAGGGCTTTTTAAAAGTGTACGGTAGTGAAGTCCAAGATAATAATATTTTGCTAGCAAGTAATTTTCCGCGAGATCAGATATTCTGAGTTTATACTTTATCTATATTCAATATAGCACAGGAGTAAAAAAGCTTTGGATATTTTTGCAGACAGCAAACGAGTAAACTATAAAATACACAGGCGCGCCATGCTGCTTCGCGAAATTCAATAGCTTCTGTCTGTTTATTTTGGCTAAGGCATGCTCTTAAAGGCATATTTTTTATTTGCTAAATTCTTTTCGTTCCAATTCATTTTCTTAAGAGGGAGAGGCTGTAAGTTTTTTTGCTGATGTTTAATAAGTATTGCTTTACAAAGCGCAATCAATGCAATCAAATGATAATAGAGATCAAAATAAGCTAAGCCTAAAAAAGCCCCTGAAACAGCATATCCTATTAAGCTGACCTGTAACATAGCGGCTAAATCTGCAATCCATACTGTTTCTTTATCTTTTTTAGTCTCCTTAATGATTCGTCTTGCTGAATTCAATGTGGCTATCCCTAAAAGAAGGAATAACCCTAGCCCAATGAAACCATGCTCACCTAGCACTTCAAAATATATACTATGCGCATCATGATGGTTCCTTGGATTAGGCGCATAGAGTACGAAATTTACACCATTAAAAGCGGCATACCCCTTTCCTAACATATTATCTTTAGCTAAATTATAAGCCATCCACCATGCATTAATTCGCCCCATAGCAGATCCATCTTGCTCATATGTTTCAATAGTCGCCATTCTGTCATGCCAGGTATCGGGCATAAAACTGAGTAGTACTGGTACGATAATGATCATAAGCATAATCATTAAAAACTTCTTCCTGCTCTTAAGTATTAAAACCAGTCCCATTGCTACAACGCCTAGGAGAGCTCCTCTTGATTGAGTTCCGATAACGGCTACAAAAGATAGCCACATAGTAATCGTTAGGCCAAGGCGCAAAAAACCATTCTCTACTGAAAGCTGCAAATACCTAATCAGGGGTATTGTCATAATAAGAGCCAGCCCAATTTCATTATTACCATAAATAAATGTTCCACTAGGTCCATAAACAGCGTATGAACCTCCTGTCATAATGGTAAATATTCCACCTTTAAATCCGTAGAAACCGAGTGATACGGCAATGACCCAAATCATGGCTTGAACTCGCCATTTATCCTGCATAATAATAATGGTGACAAAGGTCATCAATTGAATTTTCCAGACCTTATCCCACTGAATCCAGGCCCATTTCTGATCTCCAGCAAAAACTGTCGTGATAAACATCCATATGATAAATAGGGCTAAAATACGTAATTCGATAGTCCAGGTAATTTTTTTGGATTCTTTAGATAAAAATAGCCCTATAAGAATAAATATTGCGGTAATTTGAGCAAATGGAAAGTCGTGCGCAAATCCCCAGGACAGTTTGTGAGGATTCATATAGCCCAGCCAGCCCCATAATAATATCCCTATATGAGGCCTTTTTAAAATAAAGGGAAGGGTGCCAAAAACGACCAGTGTTACAAATATATCTCTCATAAGTCGAGCAACTTGTTAAATTTAAATTGTAACTCATCACATAAAGTAGCAATTTGTGGGGCAATACCGGGCTGCTGTCTGCGTTTAATAGAACTAGAAAAAATCCCCTTAATCATTCGGGCATGATATTTTATACCTATAAAATGGCATATTTTCTTAACTTCAACCGCTGGTTGACTTACTAGCTGCTCATAGGAAATCAATAAAACCTGATCATTAGTAGCAAAGTTCTGATCAAAAAATAACTGGTTGCGGAAATACCATTGCATCGCAGAAGCAGAAGCATCTCCCATTCCAGGCTCTACCAGCCCTATAAGTTCCTCTCGTGTTTTATCTGTCATTCCCTGCCCTAACCATTCTTCACTATTACTTTTAAAAATTCTTAATACTTGTTTTTCCATATTACCAAACGATTTCAACATGGAAGCGACTACATCATGATAATCGCGCACAATCCAGATAGTTTTTGCTGGCTGAAAACTGTCCATTAGACTCTCTAATTTTTGCAATTCACATAAAGCCTTAATAATAAACCTTGGTGCTCCTGAATGCTTACACAACGCCCATATAGTTGCTTCTTCACGCATTTGGTAATTATCAAATGCACGAGAATCATATTCGTGAAAAACATCTGTGGCGTAATTTTTTTCTAAAATGTCCATTAACATATTAGTTCCAGAGCGCTGCATACCTCCAACAAATACTCTTTCTTGACTTTTTTTATTGGAATCAGGTAGTAAACAAAAAAATTTTTTCGCCCATAAAAAAATAATGTGTTTTAGTTTATTAATTAAATTTTCCATAAAATTAAAGATAGATAAGTGTTCTTGATTTACCTTAAACTTAAGTCATTACGACGACTGTCAGTTGGGATTAACTAAGGTAACTCGCAACAAATATCCCACCCATCGCTGGTCTTTTTGTCTGTCTTCGGCGTGATAGAAATAGTTACGTAGCCTGCTATGCGCCTATTTCTATGCCTTGAAGACAAACAAAAATCCTGCGCAATATGGGGAGGTTATTTATTGCGAGTTACCTAAGATATATTTAAGTCAGTAAGACTTCATAAATATTCGATATGCATATTCATAATATATTATGCAAATTTTCTGATTCTAACGGTTTCTGTTGATAGATGTTTTTGCATAGTAATATATTTAAATCATTGTGTTACAGGTTTTTATCTATTCTTCAAAAGGCTAGGAACCATAATTAAGCTATTCATTGCAGACAACCAAGACTTCATTTTTCAAGGATTAACACCCTTAAGATAAATATATCAAATACTTACATCATCAACAGAATCCGTTATAATCAGCAAATTTTTTAGATACCTAGTATCTCACCTCTTAAGTAACCAATAATAAATAAAGTTTTAATTATTTTAAAACAATTACTTACTTCGATTTAAAATATCGCTTATTTAGAGGGTGAGGTACTGGCTTAAAGTTTTTTTCCCTGAAACCATAATTCCAACATCATCAATATCCATATTAGTTCGCCATAGTAAGCAGCATGGATACTTTGATGCATTTTAAGAGCGTGATCCAGAAACTCTTGCTTAAAGTAGGGACGTTTTTTCAAACTATTAATACTATCATAAGCCAGCTCTTTTAACGGCTGGTAGTCTTTTAACCAAATTCCAAAAGGTAAACCAAAACCATGTTTGGATTTATTAATAATTTCTTCGGGTAAAAAACCTGCCATCGCCTGTTTATAGAATTTACGCAAAACCTTTCTTTGTAATTTTTCTATCGATGGAACCTGACATGATAAATCTACAATTTCCTGGCTTAATAATGGGTACCTGACTGTGACACCTGCCATTTCACACATTTTATTGACCTTAACAAGATCATTGTCATGCAGGGTCGTTTTCCAGTCCATATACAACATGCGATTTAAGGTACTTGCATTCTCTGGCCTATGGTAACTCTCTCTCAATAATTCTAGCGGTCTTTCTGAACTAATCTGCTGTAAAAAATCAGCCTGAAATATCTCTGAGCCAGCATGTCGATGCAGAAAATTATAATCTTGCAAACGATCAGGAAGCGGTGTTTTAGCTTGATCAATATAGCGCTTTGCTTTGAAAAATAGTGTTTGTTTAGCTAATACTTCGGGTAAATGATTGAGTGAAGCTTCCATGCCATGACGAAAAACGCCTGGAATTTTCTGATAATAATCAAACACCAATTGTTGAGCATAGCGCTCATTTCCAGCAAATATTTCATCTCCCCCATCACCCCCTAATATGACAGATATGCCATTCTCCTGAGCAACTTTTGCACAATAGTAGGCAGCCAAAGCTGATGAATTCCCAAAAGGCTCATCATAATAAGCCGCTATATCAGGAATGGCTTTTACAGTATCTTCGGGTGTTAAATAATATTCGTGTTGCCGCGTATTAAATTGTTTGACAGCGATATTCGCATATTCTATTTCATCGTAACCGTCTACCGGAAACCCCATGGAGAATGTTCTAGCTTTATCTGGATATACTTGTGATAACGCACCAACTACACTGGAACTGTCAAGGCCACCACTTAAAAAAGCCCCCGTTACATCTGCGCCATCAGATAATTCAGCAACAGCATGGACTAACTTCTGTTGTAAATCTTTTCCCAGTTCCGCAGCAGAAGCAGGCATCGTTTCTTGAAAACGTGGAACCCAGTAATTTTTTATCTGGATATTTCCATCTTGATAAACTAGAATCTGCCCCCCTTCCAGTTTCTTAACTTGCTGATAGATTGTATAGGGGCTAGGGCAATGGTGAAAATAAACATAATCATAAACTGACTGTGCCGAAATATCTGCTTTCACTTCAGGATGAGCCAGGATATCATCGGCACTGCTACCAAAAACAAAACCTGCTGCAGTTACTGCATAATATAGCTGAGTTAGACCCATTGGATCAGTTGCTAAAATAAGTTTCTTTTGAGCCTGATCTATAATAACAAGTGCTTGTTCGGTGGGGTCTGAATCTAAAAATTTTGCTCCTTTTTCCCGGTACTTTTCAATCAATTGATCAGCGCCAAGGCTCAATTTTGCATTTCCTGCATTGATCAATACTATGTCGTGCTCAGTATATATTTTATATTGATCTGCAGCTAATACATAAAACGGTGAACTTTCGACAGTGACACCTTTTTGCGTATAGCCGGGTGCTTGAGCAATATGACTCTGTAGCAGTCGCTCTGCATCCTTTGCTGCTATCGTTGTTGCTACCCAGCCCGCCAATAATGTCATATTACATCCTTAAATGTTCTTAATAGAATTTATCTTTATTTACTTCACACAATCACCCTTGCTAACATAAACTTAGTTGATTTTTATCATTAGCAACCCCTCCCTGCACCTGATATGGAGACAATGAAGCCTAAATCATTCACAAGATAGCAGTAACCCTTTAAAGTATAACTTAATCTACTATCTTTTCAAATTCATCAAGCAAAATTTCTACGCGAGTATCCCATGCATTATCCTGAGCATAGCGAATAATCAAATCATTATCCCAGATATTTTCCAAAGCTTGCAATAGAGCACCTGTTAAAGCCTTTTTATCTGCAAAGGGAACTATAATGCCTAAGTTATCATGATTGACCACTTCCTTATTGCCACCAACATCTGTTGTTACCACGGGTAGTCCACATGCCATTGCTTCTAAAAAGACATTTGCCCAACCTTCATTCGCCGTTGATAGTACAAATACATCTGCTGTCGATAACGGTTTTTTAAGTTGCTCTGAACTTAAAGCCCCTAAAAAATACACATGATTTTCAAGCTTTAAGGTTTTAACTTGTTGCACTAATTGATCTCTAATATTACCCTCGGGACTATCTCCGCCCACGATCAAATAAATGATCTTTGGGTATTGCTTTAGCAATTCAGGTAATATTTCTATTACTCGATGAAATCCCTTACGATCAACAAGTGCACCGACTGAAATTAACACTTTAGCGTCAACAGGAATATTTAATTCGGCTCTTTCCTGTAAACGATCCAGAGGAAAAAATTTATTAATATCGACACCATTACCAACAACGCGTATTTTATCAGCATCAGCTCCTAGCCTAACGACATGCTGTTTAAGCGAGTCAGCAACAGAAAAAATACGTTTTGCACGATTTATTGCTTCTAGCATTCTCTCTTTGCGCCCCTGCATTTTCGCTAAAGGTACTTCAGTGCCGCGCAAGGTTATAGTAACAGGTACCTTGAACCACTTTCCTAGTATAGTCGCTGCATAGCCGTCTGGATAGGCAAAATGCGCATCAATAATATTGAATTCTTTTTTTAGCTTGAACAAGGTTGAAAAACAGCCTAAAGCCATAAAAAAACCATCTAGTGATTTAAATAACCCTGGAATTGATAAAAACCGGGGAAAATAGACTTGAACACCTTGCTGCATTTCAAATTTTTCAGGCTGTGGTCGAAAATGGGGCTTCCAGTAACGAATAAAGCCTTGAAGTGGAAACCAGGGAACGGGTGAAACCACAATAATGGGTATCTGCTGTCCCACACGAAACATTCTTTCACGAATAAAAACACCCGCATTAGGACGTTTTTTGCTGGGAAATAAGGAACAAAACACAAGCAGTCTGGGCTGTCTCATAATGCGAAAATTAATATACTTATTACTATTTAAAATGTTTAGTCGTTTAATTTAGGAGTGGACACTGAATAAATTGAACATCTGACTCAGGATTTTTATTGGCATTCAAGGTACATAATAGACTATATACTTAGGGAGATGGAAACAAATAATCATCCAATATTGCGAGTCTTTTTGTCC
>CAZLLL010000152.1:0-7005 GCA_964560255.1 uncultured Methylomonas sp. | reverse complement strand
ACTGTTGAATATCATTAAAAATGAAAAACAGGATATAGGGTGTATTTTATGCACTTTCATACATATCAACTTAAGATAATAAAAAATAAACTTTATTAAAACAATGTATTATAGTTGTCTGGGTTAGTTTCATCTTTGCGCAGCAAAGATAGAGCGTAACCCAACAGCTGGGCTTTGCATATACGGGAGATGCTGAGTTACACTTTATCTTATTGAAAACAAATAAAAATCCCTTAAGTTGATGCCTATGGGGTGCATTTTATGCACCCTAGCTGGTACGAAGTCCTTGGTGGTGTCAATGGTGCATAATAATTACCTCACATCAAAAGTGTAAACTGGGATAATGAAGGGAGTCCAAAAATAATTTACAATTTTCAATATATGAACAGTGCAGGAGTTGAAAAGCTTTATTATTAAGTCTGCAATAGCTAAAACTATTGTACTCCGGCCAAAGTGTCAACTGAAAAATAAAAAAAGTCAAAATGTAGGCTATAAACTTAAGGCGAGACATGCTTAATATTCGTAGACCATTCGTTTAATGGCGTAGGTTGTGGGTGAGGTACAAACCCCAGCAAAATACTACAGCCAAAGTGTTGGGGGGCATGCCTCACCCGCAACCTACGCAGCTCGTCTTAATTTATTGCCTGTAAGGATGCTAACTTTATATGAGCTTGAGAGTCAAAAGTTCTCGTAATCAGCTGAAATAATTGAATATTAAAAATCTTTATTATTAATGGGGAGATTTTTAATAGATTAATTATTTCAATGACTTATAGGGATTAGTGCGTTTCAAAACTACAAATTCTTTGAGAGCTTTGAACTCTCCAGATATGAGGTAGGGTTTTCAATAGTAACTGTTCAGATCCCCCTGTGTAAAGTGGGAGTTGAGGAGCCTTTTTCTAATAAAACCTTCCCTAACTCTTCCTTGATAAGGCGGGGGACTGAACGGTTACTTTCAATAGCATGTAAATTTGTCCCGCCTTAAGTGCGTAGCCAAAATGTAATTTACTTTTAAGTAAAAATAAAAGATACCCGTTATTCTTATATTTCATACTAAAAAGTAGGTAAAATAATGTGTCATTTAATGTTGATGTGATTTTATGAAGCAAAGTATTCCTATAATTTCTTGCCATGACTGCGGATTATTGCAACAAATAAGCCATATGCCCGAAGATGGGACGGCTAAATGTTGTCGATGCGATGCGACATTACGCAAACGTCAGCGCATTAAACCTGCAAAAAATATTGAGCATACCCTCGCCTTAGTGATTACGGCGTTAGTATTATTTACCATTGCTAACATATTTCCTATTGTTCAGGTGAAGGTAGAAGGTCATGAGATGGCGACCACATTATTTGCCTGTGTGAAATATTTAGTTACTAACGAGATGGCACTTTTAGGTGGGCTGGTTTTTTTAACTAGTATTGGAGCACCGTTGATACAATTGACCGGTTTGTTATATATTCTCTTGCCAGTTCATTTTAAACGAATTCCTCCGTATGCTCCGCAGATATATCGTTTAGTACGTATCATTTCATCATGGAGTATGCTGGAAGTCCTGATGCTAGGGATACTGGTTTCTATCGTCAAGTTATCCGCTATGGCAACAGTTATACCTAGCATTGCTTTATGGACTTTCGGATTACTGATTTTTTTTATTGCTGCGATTTTAAATGACCTGGATTCAGAAATGCTCTGGGAGCAGGTTAGTTCTAGTACTCAAGTCTTGAATAAGCAAAATTTTCAGCAGGATACCCAGTTAACCAACTGTGAAAATTGTCATTTTCTCTGTCAGGTGACTGTTGAGTATGAATCTAGTTGCCCCCGTTGCGATGCCACTGTACACTACAGAAAACCGAAAAGCCTAAGTAGCTGTACGGCTCTACTGATAGCTGCAATCGTTATGTACCTTCCTGCTAATTTATTGCCAGTCATGGTGGTAACCAGCATGGGTAAAACAGAGGGTGATACCATTCTCAGTGGAGTCATTAGCCTAGCTTCGCATGGAGACTTGCCGTTAGCAATAATACTTTTTATCGCCAGTATTTTTGTGCCAACCATTAAATTGATTATACTATCTTCACTGCTAATCGCCGTACATATCAAGTCACAGTGGAGGCCAAAAGAAAGAACTCGTTTATACCGATTAACTGAGATCATTGGTCGCTGGTCTATGGTCGATATTTTTGTGGCCACATTAATGGCTGCGTTAATACATATTCAAGGCTTAATGGTGATAGAAGTGGGGGCTGGAGCACTGGCTTTTGGTGCTGTCGTGGTATTAACCATGTTAGCCGCAATGGCATTTGATCCCCGCTTAATCTGGGATAATATGGAGAAAATAAATGAGTGAGTCGATACAGAATGAGGCTATCAATACTTTGCCTGAAAGCAAAATTCAGCCTCGATCGACATTTTCCATTGTTTGGTTAGTGCCTCTGGTTGCTGTTATTATTGCTGCCTGGGTAGGCTATAAAGCCTGGTCAGAAATGGGGCCAACGATTAGCATCAGTTTCAAGACAGCGAATGGCCTAGAGGCCGGAAAAACTAAAATAAAATATAAAAATGTTGAAATTGGTGAAATAACCAGTATCCATATCAATCATGATACTGACGATGTTATGGTCAATGCGGAAATGGTCACAGATGTAAAATCCTTGCTGACAGATAAAACCCAGTTCTGGGTGGTCAGAGCGCGTATTAATGCCAGTGGTGTCTCAGGTTTAGATACTTTAATCTCGGGGGCTTATATTGGTATTGACCCCAGTACTGAAGGCAAGGAAATTCGAGAATTTAAAGGTCTGGAAATTCCACCTGTGATCACAGGAAAAATACCTGGAAAGCATTTTGTACTACAGACTAAAGACCTAGGCTCACTAGAAAGAGATGCCCCCGTCTATTATCGAAAATTTAGTGTAGGCAGAGTTGAAGAAGTCAAGCTTGGCGATGATGGTGAATCAGTGACGGTGCGGATCTTTATCAACGCACCTTTTGATAAATGGGTCAATAAAACGACTAAATTCTGGAATGCGAGTGGGCTGGATTTTTCGATGACTGCCAGTGGTCTTAATGTGGATACTGAATCGCTGATCTCTCTCTTAATTGGAGGGATTGAATTTGAATCGAGTAGTCTACAGTCAGATATAACCCCAGCTGAAAATAACAGTGAATTTAAACTTTATACAAATCATGCTGACACGTTAAATAAAGAGTACAAAAATGGCATGAAGTATGTACTTAACTTTGCCGAATCTGTGCGCGGGTTGACAGTTGGGGCACCAGTGGACTTTAGAGGTCTACAGGTAGGTGAAGTTACCGATGTTCAAATGTCATTTGACATTGAGCAGAAAAAAATTAGCGTGTCAGTCATAATTATAATTGATTATGGCAGAATTGCATTGAAAGGGAGTCGTGAGGAAACAAGTCAGATTTTTTCTACTCATAAAAGCCGCACTGAGTATTTTGTAAAACAAGGTCTTAGAGGGCAGTTACAGACAGGCAGTTTACTTACAGGGCAATTGTATATTGCATTTGATTTTTTTCCAAATGCAGTACCTTTTGTTATGGACTGGAATGCTGAGATTCCCGAATTACCAACGGCTTTAGGGATGCTAAGCGAGCTTAAACTTCGTATCAGCAGTATACTGAGAAAAGTAGATGCTATGATGACCCAGATTAACGAGTTGAGCTATAAGTTAAATCATAATATGGAGCCTGAATTATCAGGTGCGCTGAAACAAGCTGAAAGGACACTGGTGACTATTCAGGATACTTTAGTAAATGATTCACCTTTGCAACAGGATTTACAAATCGCCTTGCGTGAATTTACCAAAGCAGCACGGTCTATCAAGACCTTGACAGATTATCTGGAAAGACATCCAGAATCACTCATTCAAGGTAAAAAAGGAAACTAATTGTGAAAAACCTTACTAGCATATCTTTATTATTGATTTCATTAACATTATTATTTTCTGGCTGTGGCTTTTCACCAGATGCCAAGGTTTATATTTTAAATGTAATCGACCAGGATCCTTCCCTGCCTGCCTTAAAAATGGAAGGTCACAGTGTGGCAGTTAAAGTAGGGCCTGTTTCGTTGCCTGATACACTGGATCAACCACTTATTGTGACGCGTACTGGACAGAATACGCTGGCGGTGGATGAATTTAACCGTTGGAGTGGGGATTTTCAAAGTGATATACTGCGAATTCTGGGAGAAAATATCTCTATCTTACTACCCACCAAACAGGTTTTTTTAAGTCAGGAAATCATGCTACTACCAGTCGATTTTCAAGTGATCGTCAATATACGCAAGTTTGATGGGAAACTGGGGGAGAGTGTGATATTAAATGCTGACTGGACTGTTATACGCAAAGGTAAACATAAATTCGTTATCGCTAAAAAATCAGTACTACAGGAAAATACAAATGGCTCTGATTATCCAGCCTATGTTGCTACGCAAAGTCGATTGTTAGCAAAACTTAGTCAGATTATTGCTGATGAAATCAGAAATCAATTAAGTCAATAAAATAAGTGAAACCATATGTACCAGCTTAAGGAATGTCACGATACACTTGGCAAACAGAGGTATCATATTGCGTTTGAGCAATTTTTGCCCTACACAACTTCATAAAAGGGCTTTAGCTTGCGAGTATGGGCTACCAACTTAACAAGGGACAAAAACAAGTAGGGTGGGCAATCTTTTCTGCCCACCGAGATTCAACTTGGTGGTGGGCAAAAAAAACTGCCCACCCTACTTGTTTTGCAAAGGAGTTGTCCCGTATTAAGTTGGTAGCCGCTTTAAGCACTCAACATCCATGTTAAAGTCTGCTGTAAATCATATTGCTCAACTGGCTCAATAGCTTGTTGCAAAAGTGTATTGTCTCCTTTCAAAACACGCACTTCATTGGCGCGTACAAACTGTGGATTCACCTGAATCTCTATAGTATGGTCAGTAATTTTCTGGCAAAGGGTAATTACCTCATGTAAAGAATAGGCATTCCCGGTACAAATATTAATAGCCTGGCCTGACATTGTAGGTGGCGAGCTAATTAGTTTTGCATAGCTTGCAGCGACAAATCGAACATCATTAAATTCGCGCCAGACCTCTAGATTACCTAATTCGATAATGGGCTTTCTTGCCTTAAAATGTGCGACTATTTTCGGAATCAAAAACATATTATTTTGTCCAACGCCCGTATAATTAAACGGGCGCAACAGAGTAACAGGTATGTGATCACGCCAAAATCCAGCGACTAATTCCATGGCATATTTACTCAATGCATAATCATTTGCAGGGTTTGCACTAGTTTGCTCATTCAGCACACCTGCTGAGCTATTACCGTATATATTGGCGCTACTGGCTATTAACATGTGGTTAACCGCTTTAGGAGCTTGCGCTAATGCCTGTAATAAATTACGTGTGCCTATTAAATTAACATGATAAATATCATTGACATCACCATGACCGACAAATGCAATAGCAGCTAAATGAATAACAGCATCCGGCTGCATATCTGCAAGCTCTTCAATAAGGCTCTGGGTATTAGTCAGGTTACTGCTTAAACCAATCACTTGGTGTCCACTACTTTTCAGTGCCGCTTTAACATATTGTCCAGTAAATCCACTAAGACCAGTCACAAGTATCCGCATAGTTAAAATGAATGACCTTTGGTATTGCGTTGTAAATCGGCTTCAACCATCATCTCACACAGGATCTCTAGAGAAGTTCTGGCCTCCCAGCCTAGTTCTCTTTTTGATTTTTCGGGATCACCAATTAGCAGATCCACTTCAGTTGGTCGATAAAACGCAGGGTTAACACGAATAATTTCTTTACCAGACGACATATCAATAGCTACTTCAGCTTCTGCAGAATTTCGCCACTCTATCTCTATCTCAGCAGCTTTACATGACATGGTAACAAAATCACGTACGCTTTCGGTACGATGCGTTGCCAAAACAAAAGTATCTGCTTTATCTGCTTGCAGCATCAGATACATCCCTTCGACATAATCCTTGGCAAACCCCCAGTCACGCTTGGCATCCATGTTTCCAAGCTCAAGCACATCCAGTTTTCCCAGCTTGATTTTTGCTACACTATCGGTAATTTTTCGTGTAACAAATTCACGCCCTCTTAATGGCGATTCATGATTAAACAAAATACCGCTGGTAGCAAAAATATCATAAGATTCGCGATAATTAATTGTCATCCAGTGAGCATAAAGTTTAGCTACGCCATAGGGGCTACGGGGGTAAAAAGGTGTTGTTTCTTTTTGTGGAACTTCTTGTACTTTACCGAACATTTCAGAGGTTGATGCCTGATAAAAACGAATATCAGGATTAACTATACGAATGGCTTCCAGCAAATTCAAAGCACCGACTGCAGTGATTTGCGTTGTCGTATGAGGCTGATCAAATGATACACCGACGAAGCTTTGCGCTGCCAGATTATAGAGTTCTTCTGGTTTAGATTTTTCCAATAAACGAATACTAGAGCCTAAATCGGTAAGGTCGTATTCTACTAAATGTAAATCCGGATGATCTTTGATTCCTAGCTCTTCAATACGCCAGAAGTTAGTCGAGGCAGTTCTGCGGTATGTACCATAAATCTCATACCCTTTTTGCAAAAGTAGCTCCGCTAAATAGGCACCATCTTGCCCAGTAATTCCTGTGATTATTGCTCTTTTCATTGTTTCCTTAAACTATATATTAACGTCACCCATATTTAGGTGACGTGCAAAAAATGGGGTTGGTTCTTATTTCGGCCACTTTAACTAAAATTATTTTTTAGAACTACTTAAAATTTATGTAAAACAAAACCTTAAATAGTTTCTTCACTACCGTACACTTTTTAAAAAGGCTAAAACCCTTGTAGAATAAACTATAGATGGTTTTTCAATCATTTTACCTTATAGCATTTGAACAATTTTAGCTCTAAAAATAGCTTATTTAAGGCATCCTTCATTGCCCAGTTGACACTATGAAGGGTACAAGGAAATAAAAATATT
>CAZLLL010000151.1:0-7025 GCA_964560255.1 uncultured Methylomonas sp. | reverse complement strand
TATTTGTTTCCATCTCCCTTATTATTTTGTTTGAAATGTGGGACTAAACTGGCGATTGACTTCGGGATGCTCCCAAGTGCCAGTAATTTTATAAAGCAGGCTTAAAATGACTCCACCCGCATGTTGTTTTCCAACAACGGTTTTCGTGACCTTATTGGCTATACTACCTATAATTGTACCAGCAATAGGAAGTTTAGGCAGGACTGTTGCTAGTAAATCCACCTCTTTTGTTTGCAGCTGAGCTGTTCCTGTCATGTTTATTTTTGCTGGCATTGCGTTAATATTGAGGTTATCTGTCTTTGCTAATCCGTGGCTGATAGCGATATTTGCGGTGATGTCAGAAAAGCTTAGGCCTTTTTCTGTTATATCAGAAAAATCAAAACGCAGGCGTTTAAATAATTTCTGCGTATCTAACGCACCTAAGATACGGCCAAAGCCGGGTTCGACATCAAGTATTCGTCCATTTTTCAGATGCGCCTGTATGTCGCCCGAAAGTATTTTTCTGGAAAAATTTAGTGGTGTGTCTGGCCAGTTAAGTGAAAATTGAAACTCTGCAGTTGAGTCGATGGTATTTTCAGATAACTCAAGTTGTTGTAATAATTTACCAAATTTGGAGCTTAAAAGGTTTCCTGTAATGATAGTCAGGTTTTCGAAATTAATTAAGCCCGAAAGTTCTTGTGCTTTAACTTTGCCAGTCCATGTAGGATTGGCAGTGCTTGAGGTGTGAATATTACTGGATTGGTTTTGTTGCCAGTATCCTGATAAATCTAATTGAGTGTCAGTAGAAACAATTTTTAGTTGTTTGATTTGTAATCCTTCGGGTGTTGTCTTTGTGATTAATTTTAAGTTGCCTAAGTTATTATTATTCCAGTATATCGCTTTACTTTCTAAGTGTAGGTCAGGCATGTCATGCATAGCAATAGAAGTACTCTCCATTTTGAAATGAATGCTTTCTAAAGCGGATAGATTTAATGTATCACAAAAAAAACTTATTTCCGTGTTCTTATTGAAGTCTATGGGTATAAAGAGGCTGCCATTTGCAAAGGGAGAATGTATCAGACCTTGCCAGTGAGGATTGATTTTTTTTAAGTTAATATCCAGGCTATTTTCAGGGTTTAATTGATCCTTATAGTTAAAATTTAATGCGTTAATACCTAGCGTATCCATGCTTAAGTCCAGAGAAAAAGGGTGCGCCTGGCCTACGGACTTCGATAAGGGTGGAAAATCAATAGCGATCCCTTCCAGGTCAGAAATCAATTGCAGACTGGTGTATTTATGGCTGTCGTGTGGTATGTCCACATGTAGTTGGTAAGCACTTGCCCCAGTAAGGTAAGACCATATTGGGTTAGGAAATTGCCTAGATAACTGTGGGATATCGGTTTGTCCTGAAACAAATAGCTGGCTGTTTTGTTGCTTACTGGAAATTTTTGTTGTGACTGAATACCCTAAAATACTTGCCGTCAAGTTTTTACTTGCTATACCCTGTTCAGTGATATGTAATGTGCCATTGATTTCAGTCACGGGTAAATTAGCTGCGCTAAGATACATCTGGGCATTTTGTGGGATGATCATAATATCCATTTTTGCCGGGTGGTCAATCATGGAGATTTCTATATCAATATCGGCAGAAAATAAGCCCTGTATGGTTAGCAAATTGTTTAGTGTGGTTATTTGTTCTCTATAAGGTGTTTGTTTTAAAAAATCGATAGCCTGAGTCAAATCACCTTGAATATCGCCCTGAACGGAAAATGTGTCACTGTGGGTGAATGAATTTATTAAAATACTGGCCTGTTTGATGATTGCCTGATTTGCTAGTCCATGATGGATATTGACTGCCAGACTTTCAGCAAAGAAGCGCACTTCTGCGTTCAGGTTTTCGACCAGATGCCAGTTGTCAGCATAGTGAAAATCAACATTTTTTACGTTAAACAAGAGTTCAATAACGCCTTGGCTTTGAGTGAAAGGATAGTCGTTTAGAGCACCACGAAATACTAGCTCACCCTGGTCGATATTACCCGCCAAAAACGCATGGTCTAGCCATTTGACCAAGGCAGGATTATTGATGGCTCCAACAGGGAGGTAATGCGGGATTTGTGAGGCATCTGGGCCATCATAAAAATAGCTTTGCAAACTCAAGTTGGCAGGTTGCTTATCCTTAGGTAAGGTTAATGAAAATTTATTTTTAGTTTTGATATCAGCGGTTTGCAATTCCAGCATGGCACTACTGAATATCCAGTGATCAGTCTGCTGTTGCCAATTTAATTTACCCAGTATATGGTTAAAATGTAAGGGCTCTCTAAAGAGTTCAGGCGCGTTAAAATCCAGTTGTTGGGAATTTAGGTGAATATTGCCTAGTTGCTCTGTGCCATTTATATATAATGATAAGCCATTTATTCCTGGTATATCTTTAGTCGCATTATTATGTATTTGCTGTAGCTGAGCATTGATAGCAAAGCTTTCTTCCAATGGCCTGGCCATAAACAGCAGGTCTTCTATTTGGCCTTTAATACCCAGTTTTTGTATCTGCTTATGTAAATTCTCAGGCAAGATTTTATTACGGGTTAATAGCTTGCTTAACTGGCCTAAGTCTAGTTGTGGACAGTTAAGTGCAATATGCGTTAAATGGCCGTCTTCATTTTGTTGTAGTGCGATAGCGAGCTGGGGAATCTTCAGGTCTGTTTGCTGGCTGCTTATATGTGACTGCTGGATACCTAGATACCAGTGTTGTTGCTGTTTCTGTAATGCGAATTGCAGCTCTAACTGTTCTATAGCAAAGGGGGGATTTTGTTGGCCTGTTATTTCGGCATCACTCATCTGTATGCTACCTTGCATACGAGTCATTTGTGTTGCTTGCCAATGACTCCAAAGCGAAAAGTCGCCTAGACCTTTGTTGATAGTGAAGTCAAAAGGTAAATCACCGGTCATGATTTTTGCTAACTGGATTTTTTTTCCCTGAATAAAAAGGCGTGCATCAATGCTATCTGGAACAAATAAGTTACCGCTAAAATCCATTGCTAAATTCAATGAATGGCCTAATGTTTCCGGTAAATCCACTGCGATAAATATTTTATGACGCTGATTTTTATTTTCAATTGTGATATTAACATGTTCGAGCTGAACTGCTTCGGTGTTACGTTTTTCATCCTGCCAGTTGATATCACTGTCGATGAGCCGATAATGCATACCCTGCATGAGCCACGAAGGTGTCTCTGTATTATCGGTCGGTAAACCTTGTATGGCAATCACGCCAGATTTTAAACGTTTAATTGATAGTTTAGCACCTATAATGCTGATCTGTAGTGACTCTAACAAGGGATGAATTAATGTAGCCAGTAGGTCTAGTTTAAAGTGAACTTCTTTTAGTTGTATGGCAGATTTTTTATGATGCAAAGTTTGTACAGTCATACCATATAAGACTAGTTCAGGGCTGAAAACATTTAGTTTTCCCCTTAATTTGGTTATGCTGACTTGTGCATCAAGCTGCTGGCTTAAGCGTGATTCAATTTCTATCTTAAATAAATCTAGCTGCGCTAGAGCCAGGCGAAATCCCGTGACACTTATTGCTATTAAGAGTAATGTCCAGAATAAAAACTGTATACAGCCGTAGTGAATACGCTTTATCATTAGATAAAGGTCATCATAGCAAAACTACATCATATTGTTCCTGATTATATTCAGATTCAGATCTGAATTTGATGCGAATACCTAAAAATGTTTCTAATTCAGATAGCACATCCGCCTCTTCATCCAGTAACTTATCTACGACTGTAATAGAGGCTAATACCAGAATCTGTTGTACATTGTATTGCCTTACTTCGCGGATAATTTCACGAAAAATTTGCAGGCAAATCGTTTCAGCTGTTTTCATCGCACCCTTGCCGCCACATACAGAGCAAGGCTCACAGAGGATATGAGCCAAGCTTTCACGGGTACGTTTGCGTGTCATTTCTACCAGTCCAAGGGCTGATACTTCGGTAATTTTAGTTTTTGCATGACATTTATCCAGCGTCTTTTCTAATGCTTGTAATACCTGTGCTTTATGCTGTTCACTTTGCATATCAATAAAATCAATGATGATAATACCCCCTAGATTGCGCAGCCTTAATTGTCGAGAAATCGCCTGCGCAGCTTCAAGATTGGTTTTAAAAATGGTTTCTTCCAGATTTCTCCCGCCTACATAGCCGCCGGTATTTACATCAACAGTGGTCATCGCTTCAGTCTGGTCGAAAATAAGATGTCCACCCGATTTTAAGTTCACTTTACGGTCGAGTGCTTTTTCAATTTCATCTTCAATATTATAAATATCAAATAAAGGTCTCTCGCGATGGTAATGCTCAATAATAGGCAAGATATCAGGGACAAATTCTTCGGCAAATTTAATTAAGCGTTGATACGTTAAACGCGAGTCTACGCGTACTTTTTCTATCGTGCCGGTATATAAATCACGTAATGTGCGGATACTCAGTGGCAAATCGAAATGAACCAGAGTTTTGGGCTCTGCCAAGACAATTTTTTCCTGTATGGAGTCCCATAATTGTAGCAGGAAGAGCATATCTGATTCTAAAATTGATTCATTAATACACTCGGCTGCTGTTCTGGCAATAAACCCACCTGATTTATGTTTTTTCTGAAATACATCCTGAAAAGAGCGCAGTCGTTGTCTTTCCGGCTCGTGTTCGATACGTTGCGAAACACCACCTTTATGTGCAAAAGGCATATAAACCTGATAACGCGAAGGAATTGAAATTTCAGTCGTTAAACGGGCACCTTTGCTACCCATAGGGTCTTTTGTGACTTGAACGATAATTTCCTGATTTTCGTTTAAGTAATGCTCTATATTATCTGAATCTTTATGGGCCAGTTCTTTGCTGGATAAATCGGAGAGATGCAAGAAAGCAGTGCGCTCAAGACCAATTTCAACAAAGGCCGCTTGCATACCCGGCAATACACGACAGACAATTCCTTTATAGATATTGCCTACTAAGCCAAGCTGACGAGTACGCTCGATAATAATTTCTTGAATAACCCCGTTTTCAACAATAGCAACGCGAGTTTCAGGGGGAGTAACATTAATCAGAATTTCTTCACTCATGGAAAACTTTAATTCCTTCGTTAGCTAATAGTTGTGCTGTTTCAAATAAGGGTAGACCCATAATACCTGAAAAGCTACCCTGAATAGATTGTATAAATAGGCTAGCGATGCCTTGAACTGCATAAGCACCTGCTTTATCCGCCGGTTCACCTGTCTGCCAGTATTGTATAATTTCTGGCAGCGAAATGGCACGAAAAGTGACATTAGACACACTTAAAACTTGTTGAGTTTGTTGACCACGTACAGAGACAGCACTATAAACCTGATGTGTGCTTGCAGATAAACGATTTAACATAGCAATAGCATGTTGCAGATTATCGGGTTTGCCCATGATAGTGTCGCCTATAACAACTGACGTATCTGCTGCTAATACAACTGAGTTTTTGTCACTGATCTGCTGAATAGCAAGAGATTTTGCAGATGCAATACGCAGCACATAATCTGCTGGTTTTTCATCTTCAAACGGTGTCTCATCTATACCTGCAGCCTGTACACTATGTGTCAGGCCAATTTGCCTGAGTAACTTACTGCGACGTGGTGAGGAGGATGCTAAAATAAGGTTAGGGATCATTAGCGATGATAAGGATGCTTGTTGATAATACTCCAGGCACGATAAATCTGTTCTGCTACCACGATACGTACCAAAGGGTGAGGAAAGGTGAGCTTCGAGAGGCTCCATGATTGTTGTGCAGCTTGTTTAACAGCATCTGCCAGACCCTCAGGGCCGCCAACTAACAAAGCAATATCCTGTCCACTTTCTAACCAGCTTTGCATTACTGCGGCTAACATCGGGGTTGTCCAGGCTTTGCCTGGCACATCCAGCGTGACGATATGGCAGTTTTTTGGCAAAGCGGCCAGCATTCTTTCGCCTTCATCGCGTATGATACGTTTAACATCGCTGTTTTTGCCCCGCTTGCCAGCAGGAATTTCTTTTAGCAGTAATTCGCATTCACGAGGCATACGTTTGGCGTATTCCTCGTACCCTTGCTTAACCCAGCCTGGCATTTTTTGCCCGATGGAGATTAAATGTATTTGCATGACTAATACGGGTATTTATTGACGATTTGGGCATAGCTACCGTCTTGTTGCATTTCTTTGATGGCCCGATTAAAATCAGCTATGATTGTTTGTGCGGCTTTGTTGGATTTACTGACGGCCAGATAGAGTTTTTTGTTTGCCAATGGCGGCGATAAAAATTCAAATGAGCTGGCGTGTTGCGGTAGGTATTGTTGCAGTGCATATTTGATAGCTCGTTCGTCGCCAACAGTTAAATCAATTTCTCCCTGATTGAGTTTGTTTAAATTCTGAACAATATGGTTGGCTGGAATTTGTATCAGACTGCGGGATTGAGTAAATTGCTCATTATAGGCATAGCCACGTAAAGTGCCGATAATAAAGCCTGTTAAGTCGTTAAAGTGCGTGTAATCAACCTTTAAACTTTTCTTTTTGAGAAAACTGATTTTATTGTCTAAGTAAGGCTCACTGTATAATAGTTCTTGTTCACGTGCTGCGGTTTTCCATATTGCGCAAGCTGCATCAAATACCCCTATTCTCACGCCCTCCAGTGCTCGTTGCCAGCTATCAAACCGTAAAGTTGATTGATAGCCTTTTCTTTGTAGAGCCTTGGTGACAAGTTCAACAGCCAGACCTTTTTCAGCAGCGGCTTCATCAACATAAGGCGGCCATTGATTGCTGACCATGCTAAGGGTTTGCGCTGAACAAGGCTGGATGAATAGATTTAGAGATAAAAAAAGTAGTAGGGTAGGGCGATAAGTCATAGGGCGGTCATGTATTAAATCATGCATTATTGTTTAAGGTAACTCGCAAAAAATACACACTTCCCCGCAGAGCAAGGGAACGAAATTTTATCGTGAGTAAGCTAAGGAATGGGAATCAAATAACTTGTGCATTCTGACTTGTCTTTTTGTTCGCC
>CAZLLL010000150.1:0-7029 GCA_964560255.1 uncultured Methylomonas sp. | reverse complement strand
GACGATTATTTATTTCCAGCTCCCTAAGGCGGAAAAAGGTTATTATCTGTTTCAGAAATAGCTAAAGCTATTTAACGCCTGCCTTTATGACCCTTCTTAAAAACTAGTAGTCCACTTTTACCCTAAATTTAACAAAAGTCAAAATTAATCTCTATCTATATCTATTTTAATGCAGAAAAAGCTAAAACTTTTGTAACTCCTGAGTGTGAATAAAGCAGAAGTGAAATAGCTTTAGCTATTGCTGTAGGTGCATAGCCGAAAAAAAGTCCTCAAAGCCTTAACACCTCTCTTCTACGCACCATTAGCGTGCACCTACGCACTGTGTTGAAGCAAAAAAAACCAGCCAAACATCTTAATAAATTTTGCAAAAAGGTCGCATTTAAACGGCATAATAATAAAACTTGCAATTACAATGCGTTAATTTTACGTTTGCTAGTTCGCCTAATGAAAGGTATGATAATTGCTTTCAAACTATAGTCATCAACATTTTTTTGTAAGTTAGTTTTATTGATAGGGTAATGATTATCAAGACTGGCGACTATCTCTAACACTTTAAAAATAACCGTTCAGATCCCCTTTGTAAAATGGGAGTTGAGGAGTATTTTTCTAATACTCCCCTTTCCTTGATAAGGCGGAGGACTGAACGATTACCTTCAATAAAAGCATACAAAAAACTATATTAATAATTTTTAGCTTACTTGCCAATGAATTTTTCAAAATTTTTACAAAGCGGTCATAAAGGCACCTTATTAAGTGCCTTTATTTATTCTGATATGAGTTTTATGGTGTGGGTGTTGATGGGGCCTCTGGTGATTTTTATCGCCCAAGACCTCGACCTGACAGAAGCACAACAATTCACTCTGGTCACAATACCCTTACTCGCTGGGGTAATTTTTCGTATTCCCGTTGGCATTATGGTTGACCATTATGCTCCTAAACGCACAGGACTTATTGCGCAACTAATTGTTATTTTTGTATTACTTTTCGCTTTTTTGAGCAATGTAAGCTCTGTTGGCGGGCTCTATATCGTTGCCATTGCGCTAGGCTTAGCAGGTACTAGTATGGCAGTCGCCCTACCCCTTTGTAGTCGCTGGTACCCAGATGAATATCAAGGACTGGTTATGGGTATCGCAGGTGCCGCAAGCAGTGGCACCGTGTTTACTGCCGCATTAGCTCCCATGCTTGCCGACAGTTTTGGTTGGCGTGCGGTATTTGGTTTTGCTACATTGCCCTTGATTGCAACCGTTATTTTCTTTCACTTTAAAGCAAAAGATGACAATTATGTCCCTATCAAAAAACCTCTCTCTGATTATTTTCAGGTACTGAAAGAAATTGATGTCTGGTGGTTTATGCTTTTTTATAGCCTAAGTTTTGGCGGTGTCCTTGCTTTAGCCAGTGTCATGGTTTTGTATTTTCATCAGGAGTATCAGCTAGCGCCAATTACAGCAGGATATTATACAGCCGCCTGCATTCTGGCAGGAACAGCACTACGTCCAGTGGGTGGATGGATGGCTGATAAATTCGGTGGCATACGCTCCATGTTACGCCTTTATGGCGCAACAGCAGTTTGTATGTTATTAGTTAGCTTTTCTTTACCCCTCTGGCTGGCTATTCTATTTTTAATAACAGGTACGGGGGCTCTTGGTATGGCGAGTGGCGCGGTGTTTCAACTAGTGCCATTGAGATTTCGCAAAAATATCGGTGCAGTCACTGGTATCATTGGGGCTGCGGGAGGACTAGGAGGTTTTTTTCTAGCCTGGATGCTGGGGCAGTCAAAACAAATCACTGATGGTTTTGGTTTCGGCTTTTTTATTTTCACCGCTTTATCAGTTTTAAGCATTTACGGCATTCAAAAAGTCAAATCGCGCTGGCGCACTACTTGGGGCGCTGGAGAAGTAACCAGTGCACGCATCTAATTACACTCAATCTTTACTGGTATAGGAAAATAATAATGAAGAAAAAACAATACCCACTCTGGCTTACGATGCTGTTTGTTGTAGCTTTCACGTTTGGTATACAAGGATACAGCCCTGATGCCATTGCCGCGAAATGGCGCACGGTTAAAGATCCGAAAACGGGCAAGCAAGTAACCCTCAGAAAAGGCGAAACACTTGAAGAGTACAGAGCGAAACAAAGTGATAGTTATGTGAGAATACCCTCAACCGTGCACAGTGAATCCAAAGTAAAAAAATGGGTTGATGTCACTGCGCATGAAAAAGCCAAGATACTCAAGCCCTTTAGAAACCTGAGCAAAGAAAGTGCCACTTGCGTATCCTGTCATAAAAATGAACACCCGGGCATCTACCAGCAGTGGGGACGCTCAAAGCATTATGGTGCCAATGTAGGTTGTTACGAATGCCATAAAGCAGATAAGGAAGACAAAGATGCTATCCGTCATAAGGATTTCTTTATTTCTGTGATTGTATCGCCCAAAGATTGTGGTACATGCCACAATCTTGAGGCACAACAGTTTCAGAAAAGTCATCATGCAAAAGCCGCTGAAATCATTGGTTCACTCGATAACACTTTAGCTGAAGTCGTTGAAGGAAAAATGAGTTTTATGGGTCGCTCTCCGGTTGCGGTGGCGGGCTGCTGGCAGTGTCATGGCACAGAAGTGATCGTACTGCCTAATGGTGAACTAGATCCAGCTACCTGGCCGAATACAGGTATTGGCCGTATTAATCCTGATGGCTCCAAAGGTTCTTGTAGTGCCTGTCATCAACGTCACCAATTTTCAGCAGCTCAGGCCAGGCGACCTGAAAACTGTGGAAAATGTCATTTAGGCCCTGATCATCCACAAAAAGAAATTTATGATGAATCCAAGCATGGTATTAATTTCTATGCAAATGTTGACAAGATGAACCTTGATTCGTCTAAATGGGTTGTCGGTGAAGATTACGATGCAGCACCGACTTGTGCTACCTGCCATATGTCTGCTACGCGCAACTTACCTATCACCCATGACGTAGGTGATCGAATTTCATGGACGCTACGCCCACCCATTTCTGAGAAAATTGATGCACGGGATGCGAAAAAAGGCTTAAAAGTTAAACCTTGGGAAGATCGCCGCGACGATATGAAAGACGTGTGTAATAGCTGTCATGGTAAGAAAATGATTGAGAATTTTTACCTGCAGTTTGATGGCGTGGTCAATATGTACAATGAAAAGTATGCCATTCCAACAACTAAAATGATGGATCTATTACTTAAAGAGGGTTTGCGTACTGAAACTCCATTTGATGAAGAAGTAGAGTGGAGTTATTACTTTATGTGGCATCATGAAGGTAGACGCGCTCGTCACGGTGCCTCTATGCAAGCACCAGATTATGTACAATGGCATGGCATGTATGAAGTAGCGCATCGCTTCTATATGGAATGGTATCCTAATATTCAAGATATCATTGAAAAAGCCGAAAAAGCCGGCAATCATAAAGGCGCTAAAGTTATCAAGGATTTTCTGGATAACGAAATCATGACCCTGGACGGACACGCCTGGTTTGTTGGCAAAATGCCTCCAGAGCTTGCCGCTAAACGCAAAAAGGAACGTGAAGCCTTTAACAGTCGTTATTTACAAGAAAAAAAATAAGCGATAGAGGTAAATTATAATGATCATGCGCCGCCTTTCTTTGGGCGGCGCAGTTATGTTAGGGCTACTGTTAAGTTTATTTTTTAATACCGCTCTGGCTGAAACTGCGCCTACCACTCTACCCGATCCTATTCTTGTTACGCCTAAAACGGACATTCAGACCTGTCTGGATTGTCATGGCTATCAGGGCTTTGCAATACCGACAGGTAAAACGGGAGAAACACCCAAACGTGCTTTACACGTTCAATCAAAATCTTTCAAAAAAAGTGTTCACGCAAAAGTTAAATGTGTCAGTTGTCATGTAAGCATTGAACAAATGCCACACAAGGATAACGTTAAACGCACTGTTGACTGTGTTAGTTGCCATAAAGAGCTGAGCGATAAAGATCGTGATGAAGCCAAAGTTGAAATGCATATTGCCAATAATCTGGCGAACAGCATGGTGGGTCTACCATCATCCGTTCCAATGGTGCAAAAAAGCAAATTACATACCAATGCAACTCATTATCTAGCGTCTATCCATGCCCAGCCAAATAAAGACAACCCCGAAAAAATAAATGCAACTTGCTGGGATTGTCATGGCGAACATTCCATTCTACCGATGGAAGGCTCAGCTAAAGACAATTTTCGGATTAATAGCCCGGAAATGTGCGGCGGGTGTCATAAAGAACAACTAAAAGAATATACGCAATCAGTACATGGTGCGCCTGTTAAGCGTTATGGAGACTTGGAACCTGCTGTTTGCAGCGATTGTCATACCGCACATAAAATTTCTGTGGTAGAAGAAGACCAGGCAAAATTAACCATTACCGAAAACTGTGGTTCCTGCCATGAGGACTATTTAAAGTCCTATCGGGAAACCTATCATGGGCAAATTGTTAATTTAGGCTATGCACATACCGCTAAATGTCATGATTGCCATAACCCGCACGATCCTCATAAAGCGGATGACCCAAGATCTATGGTACATCCCGATAATATTCTGGATACTTGCAAAGAATGCCACAAAGATGCTTCAGAAGGTTATTTGACATTTTACCCACACGGAACAACGCATGATTATGAGCGTTTTCCGGAAATGTATGTTGTCTCCAAATTTATGGTAGGTTTGCTATTTGTAGTCTTTCTATTCTTCTGGGCACATTCATTACTCTGGTATTTCCGTGAAAAGAAAGAATTTGAAAATGGAGAGCATCTTGCCATTCGTTTACATGAAAATGGTGACCCTCTAAAACAGGGACAATACGTCACCCGCTTTACCAAAGGCTGGATGATTGCACATCTGGTGCTGGCTATCGCGGTAATGGTTCTGGTGATTACTGGTACCACGGTACTGTTTGCCAATAGTTTTTGGGCTCCTCTGGTCATGACACTATTAGGTGGACCTGAAGTCGCTGCTATTATTCACCGCATCGCTGCAGTCACTTTTGCCAGTATATTCTTCGGTCATTTGTATGTCATATTCCGCAAAATTTATACTGATAATAGAGATCATGGTATTAAATTTGAATGGTTTGGCCCGCATTCACTGCTCCCTCGCTTACAAGATGGCCGTGACTTTATCGCCATGTGCAAGTGGTTCTTTGAAAAAGGCCCACGCCCTGTGTTTGATCGCTGGACATACTGGGAGAAATTTGATTACTGGGCTCCTTTCTGGGGAATGTTTATAATCGGTTGCTCAGGCCTGTTGCTGTGGTTTCCGAGTTTCTTTGGTAGCTTTATGCCGGGATGGGTATTTAATGTCGCCACCATTATTCATGGTGAAGAAGCCTTTTTAGCAGCAGTATTCCTGTTTACAGTGCATTTTTTCAACTGTCATTTCAGACCGGAAAAATTCCCTGTCGATGTGGTTATGTTTACCGGCAGCATGCCTCTAGAAGAATTCAAACATGAGCGTAAGGTTGAATATGACCGTTTAGTTGCAACAGGTGAACTCGATCAGTATCTAGTGGGCGCACCCTCGGCTAAACTGAATCAATATTCCAGGTATTTAGGCTTTGCACTGATTGCTGTCGGAGTGATTGAGCTTATTCTGGTTCTATTGGGATTTATTCAAGATATACTTTTATAAACCATCCGTTAGTTCACTCATCCAGAAGTAGGCATGAGTGAACTAACATTTAAACTACAGGCTACCAACATATAAGACGAGACTATTGGGGTTCAATACCCTATGCAGGAGTGCACAATAACTTCAGCGATTGCTGTTGCGTAAATGGCTAAAGCGTGCCATTCCTGTCATCATATCCCGTCTGTTGTGGTAGCCAAACTATACAAAGGTTATTTATGTATTCAGATACTATTAATTACTTTGCCAAAGTCGCTGAAAAAAAAGCGGATTTATTAAAAAACAATCCGTTGGCATTTTTTATTGGTGCGTTAATGGCCGGAGCCTATCTTGGCATGGGGATCGTTCTGGTGTTTACCGTTGCCGGACAGCTAGATCCTTCGGTTCGACCGATGGTAATGGGCATGTCCTTTGGCCTTGCTTTGACACTGGTTATCTTTGCCGGATCTGAATTATTTACCGGTCATACTATGTATATGACAATAGGCTGGTTACAGGAAACAGTGACCGGCTCAGACCTATTTAAAGCTTGGGGAGCCGCTTGGTCAGGCAATCTTATGGGAGCTTTAATATTTGGCGTAATGGTCGCGATTGGGCATGGAGCACTCTATAATGAAAGTGCAGATTTATTAAATGCTGTTGCCAGTGCCAAAATGAATAAAGGGCCTATTCAATTATTCTTTTTAGCGATTTTATGTAACTGGCTAGTTTGTCTGGCTATCTGGACTGCCGCGCGAACTGAAAATGATGCAGCAAAATGTATTTTGATCTTCTGGTGCTTATACGCTTTTTTCGCCAGTGGCTTTGAACATAGTGTGGCTAATATGGCCGTTTTTACTATGGCACTACTAGGTGATCACCCAGATTCGGTGTCTTTATTTGGGATGTTTTATAATCTATTTTTTGTGACCTTAGGAAATATCGTATCCGGTAGCGTCTTTATGGCAATCGGCTATTGGGCGGCTTCTCCAGATGCCATGAATCAATCGTCAAAACCTGCTCAAAAAGTCATGGCTATTTTGAATGGTCTGTTTGCTCTGATGGTTACTTTGTATGAAATGCTAAAAAAATATGCATTAATTGGCTTCGACCTAGCAAGTAAGAAACTTGAAGAGCGTAAAGTAAAAAATTAAAGTAGAGCGGACTTTACTTCGTTTTAAGGTGGAACAAATAATATTTATATATTTTACAGGAGTGCAATCGCTACTGCTGCTTTCACTACCGTACACTTTAAAAGTAACCGCTCAGATTCCCCTTTGTAAAATGGGAGCTTGAAGAGCCTTTTCTAATAAAACCTCCCCTAACTCCTCCTTGATAAGGAGGGGGACTGAACGGTTACGCTTGATTTAAAAGGGTATTTAATATTACCTTAATA
>CAZLLL010000149.1:0-7031 GCA_964560255.1 uncultured Methylomonas sp. | reverse complement strand
ACTCAATCAATCAATTTGGGCTATCAACTTTTATTGTTGGTAACAAAACTTTAAAGGTAACCGTCAGCAGTGGTATTGATAATTCACTTTTACCCTTACATCAAGTAGTTGTCTATCAACGCTTAGACGATAACAGCCGTAAATTTATTCAAACTGTCACCACTGATAATAATGCACAATTGAAGCTTGAGTTACCTGGGCTCGGCTCAGGCAAAAATTATGTATTACGAACTAAACAAATACATGGAAGTGGACGGGCTTATTCTAATGATATCCACACAACAGGAAACTTTAGCTTTAAAGTCGGCAACATCCGAATTAAAGCCATTAATGGGATTGATAATACAGCCTTTAGCGAACAGACTATTAAAGCCTACCTTAGAGACACGGATGGTAAAAACACTTGGCTTGCCTCTTATAAAACAGACAATTCGGGTCTCGCTGATTTCCAACTCCCTGCTTTAACAGCAGGACAATATTATCAATTTAAAGCAACCAACCAAAATGATGGCCGCTCTTGGTACAGCGACTCAATCAATCAATTTGGGCTATCAACTTTTATTGTTGGTAACAAAACTTTAAATATAACAGTCACCAGCGGTATTGATAACTCACCTTTAAGCAATCAACCTATTGTTCTTTATCAACTATTATCTGATGGTAGACGAAAAGGCTTGCGAACTCTTAGTACCGACAACAATGGTCTATTAAAAATAGAATTACCAGGACTAGGAACTAATACTAATTACCAGCTAAGAACATTACCTAAACATGGTAGCCGAGCTATTTACTCAAACGAAATAAACAGCACGGGGAACTTTGAATTTAAAGTAGGTAATGTTCGGGTTAAAGTGGTTGATGGACGTACTAACAATATAATCGACAACCATAAAATCACCGTCTACAAATACAATCAAGATGGTTCTAAAACCTGGTTCACATACGCAACCACCGATATATCTGGCCAAGCGGACTTCCTACTACCAAACTTAGCCATAGGACAAAAATATACATTTAAAGCAGCTAGCCTAAGTGATGGCCTTACATGGAATAGTGATGTAATCTCATCACCAGGGTCTTCTACATTTGTAATTGGTAACAAACTTTTAAATGTAACAGTAACAAGTGGTATTGATAGTACGCCTTTAGCCAACCAAGCTGTCACGATTTACCAAAAACTGACTGATGAATCTCGCAAATATATACGAACAGCCACAACTGATAATAATGGCTTCCTAGCACTAGACTTAGCAGGGTTAGGGAATGGTACTCATTATGAACTAAGAACCTTACCTAAGCATGGTTCTCGTCATATTTATTCTAAGGAAATTAATAGCACCGGTAGCTTTTCATTTAAAGTTGCCAATGTTCGTATAAAAGCCATTAATGGACAAACCAATTCAATCATTGCCAATCATAAAATTAGTGCCTATAAATACGCCTTAGATGGTTCTCTTACTTGGTTTACTTCTGCCAACACAGACCCTACTGGGTTTGCAGATTTTCAACTAGAAAACATAAATACTCAGCACTATATTTTTAAAGCAGCAACACCGGACAAAGGCCAGTCATGGAGTAGTAATTTAATTACAACAGCAGGTACATCTACTTTCATTATTGGTAATAAACTTTTAAACGTCGCTGTAACAAGTGGTATTGATGAGACCCCTTTAGCTAATCAAGCAGTCAATATTTATCAATTACTCACCGACGGATCGCGTAAAAGCATACAAACTGCCATAACCAATAATTCAGGATTATTATCACTTGATTTACCCGGTCTAGGTAACGGTAATTACTATCAATTAAGAACATTGCCCCAACACGGCTCACGTCAACTTTATTCAGGTGAAATAAATACCACCGGTAATTTCTCATTTAAAGTCGCCAATGTCAGAGTAAAAGCCATCAATGGACAATCAAATAAAATTATTTCTGACCATAGAGTTAATGTTTATCAATACAATACGGATGGTACTACTACTTGGGTTACATCCAGCAACACTGATTCATCAGGTTTTGCTGACCTTCAATTAGCAAACCTACCAACGCAACAATATTTATTTAAAGCAGTTAGCCTAAGTAATGGACGCACATGGACTAGTAATGCAATTAACACTACGGGTATATCAACCTTTATTATTGGCAATAAACTATTGAATGTTTCGTTAGTGAATGCCCTAGATAACAAACCACTCCCAAATATTGAAGTAGTAGCTTATTTGCGTATGGCAGATAATTCATTGAAATGGTCCCAGAAAGAAACAACAGATAGCAATGGACAGCTAAAATTTGATTTAAAAGGTTTAGGTAGCGATCGCCAATATGTTCTTTCTACCCGCCCTTACGGTGTAAAGTTATTATCCAAAGATATTAACGAAACAGGTGACTTTAAAATTCAAGCAGGTGCCATTGCAGTTACCTTACGCCAAAAAGATAACAATTCTATTATGGTTGGACGTACTCTTTACCTCTTTGAGAAAGTTTCTCCAGGTAAAACAGAATGGCGTGCCACATCAAAAACTGATGCTAATGGCAAAGTCTATTTTGATCCAAGAGAATTAGGCTCTGGAAAAATATTTTTTATCAAAGGTAAAAACTTATTTGGAAATAATAAGGATTACTACAGCCAGTGGATTGCATCAAAAGGGCAACTAAACTTTATTGTGTCTCCAGATGATTCTCACAAACTAGATGAAGAAGCACCTAGCTTCAATCAATTTAACCCAACTGACAATGCCGTTTTAGCTGATAAAGGTTTCACTTTAAAAATGCTAATTAGCGACAATAATACAGTTGAAAATGTAAATATTCGTATTATTGACCCTGTTAAAGGTACAACATCAGGGCCAGCATTTCTATTGAATAAAGAATGGCAGTTTTCAGTAACAGCTAGCATGATTTCAAAAGACCAAACCATTACTGTTAAGGCAGAAGCCTTTGATAAAACAGGTAACAAGTCGTCTGTTAGCTACCAGTACTCAATTATAGATGACACAGAAAAACCAAACTTAACAATCAATTCTCACCAAACAGGAGACCAAATTGATGAAAATGGATTTTTCATCACAGGAACAGTAATAGACAACACCGGGTATGTAAAATTACTAGCTACCGTCATTGACCCAATTAAAGGTATCATAATTGATCATAAAGAATTAGACATTGGTAGCCAACATCATTGGGCATTAGTGGCTAAAGACTTATCAAGAGATCAAGATATTATTATCAACCTCGAAGCAACCGATTCAGCCGCGAATGTTACGAACAGCCAGATAATACTAGCTGTTATCACTGAAAACAGTAGCATGATTCAACTTATCAACCGTATTACTTATGGTGCTACACCAGAATTATTAAAAGAACTCCGTGAATTTGGTACAGATAACTTTATTGAAAGTCAATTACATCCTGAGCTAATTGATGACTCAAACTTTGAGCAAAAATTAGCAGGTTTATTCATGGATGAAACAAGCATATATCGAAAATTGCATAACTCACAAATCGCGAGAGCAATAGGAAGTAAACGTCAATTATTAGAAGTAATGACTCAATTTTGGGAAAGTCATTTTAATACTGACTTAGGAACAACCAACTCAAGCCGATATGAAAAACGAGAACAAGACCTTTTTAGACAAAATGCTATGGGGAATTTTAGAGACTTATTACAAATAAGTGCTAAAAGTCCAGCCATGCTTATATACTTGGATAATATATTTAACTTTAAAGATCTGCCAAATGAAAATTATGCTCGTGAAATAATGGAGTTACATACTTTAGGTGTAGACAACGAATATACCGACCAAGACATTACTGAAGTTGCTCGTGTTTTTACTGGCTGGCGTGTTAGCAGTAATCAATTTTTCTTCTCGGCATCACGTCATGATGATGGAGAAAAAATAGTTCTCGGCACAACAATACCTTCAGGCTTAGGCGTAGATGGGGGCGAAATGGTGCTTGATTTATTAGCAGAGCATCCAGCAACAGCTCAGTTTATTTGTACAAAACTATTACACAAATTTGTTTCAGATACCCCAACATCCAGTGCAATAAACCTTTGTGCAACAGACTTTATAGCCTATAACAATGAAGATAACCAACTAGCACTTGTTCTGGATGGTATATTTAAATCTACAGATTTTTCTAATAGCCTAAACTTTCATAATAAAGTAAAAACACCTTTAGAATTTATTGTTGGTATTTATAGACAGCTACCCGTCACAGTTAGCTACCCTAAAACCAGAGTAATCTTATCTAGCATGGGAATGCCATTATTCTATTATGCATTACCTACAGGGTGGCCAGAACTTGCAAACGATTTAGTTAATTCCAGTCAAGTAATGCAACGCTGGCAGTTTTCCAACAACGTTCTCTTTGATAAACCATCCCAGTGGAAAAACTATATAGTAACGCCTCACACGTTTTTTATTGAAAAGGGAATTGAGACAACTGAAGGTATCTTAGGCTACTTATTTGAAATTACCCTAGCTCATGACTACTCAGAACTTGAATGGAATGAAGCGCTATTCATTTTAACCAACCAGCAAACAGAAAAATTTAATATTTACGGGCCAGATGCAGAATTAAAAATCCGTAACGTAATAGCAATGATGCTGCAATACCCTAGCTACCAATTACAATAGAGGAACCCCCATGAAAAGAAGACATTTTTTACGAAATATGGCGGTTATGCCTCTTGTCGCTCGCAGTTGTATAGCGAGCAGCTCTCTGTTAGCAGGTATAAAAAATGCCTACGCAGCCAATGGAAAAACCTTAATTGTTATTTTTCAAAGAGGTGGTTGCGATGGGCTTAATGTTACTGTTCCCTACGGCGAAGATGAATATTATAATTTAAGACCCGATATCGCCATTGCAGCACCCAATACTGATATTGATTCAGCATTAGATCTCAATGGTTTTTTTGGGCTTCACCCTTCATTAACAGATTTACACGATATATATCAACAGGGAGACCTAGCTATATTGCCTACAGTACATTACTCCAATGCAAATAGATCCCACTTTAACAGCCAGGATTATATTGAAAGCGGTGTTGCTAATCAGAGACTAACCGACGGCTGGTTAAATAGATACTTATCAAACAGTCAACAGAACAGTGAATTACGAGCCCTAAGTTTTGGCTCCCTTGCTCATGCTTTTCAAGGAGTAAACCCCGTCCCATCTATTACCAGTCTCGCAACATCCTACAAACAGTTAAATGAATCACAACTTGCTACGTTACAAACTATTTTAAACCAACCTATAAACTTAGCCGACCATGCGCGGTCATTACTATTCAAACACGGAAATTTAGCATTACAAAATACCACTAATTTAAAAGTTTTTGCAAACACATCATACATACCAGAACATGACGCTACCTACCCCGATACAGCCTATGGACAGCAACTTAAAGATATTGCTCAATTAGTTAAAGCGGGCGTTGGATTAGAAATAGCAACTGTATCAAATAATGGCTGGGATCATCATGCCAATCAAGGAGGAGCACAAGGAAAGCAAGCAACAAAACTAATGGAGTTTTCAGCAGGAATTGGTGCTTTATATAAAGATCTAGGGCCAAGTTATATGAATGATGTCACTATTTTAACCATCTCAGAGTTTGGTAGAACCGCCAAACAAAATGCCAGTTTAGGAACAGACCACGGCAATGCCTCTACTTGGTTTGTAATTGGAGGGCAAGTAAACGGCGGAATATATGGAAACTGGCCAGGGCTACTACCAGATCAGCTTTATCAAGACCGATACCTTGCACATACATTAGATTTTACAGATGTGTATGCTGAACTTCTCATTAAACACCTAGGAACAGCAACCGATTTATCATCAGTATTACCTGGAAGCCAATATCAACCTATTGGGTTTATATAGACCAAAGACAGTACAACACAAAACCAGTCCATATTTTTTTACAACCCACTAATTTTTGTACTGGTTTACTAAGGAATGTGTATGGAATAACGTCCCAAAATTATAATGCAGGATTTTTGCTTCAAAAGGGAAAGAGATAAGCACTTGAATTTTATCTATACTTCGCGCGGTCACGGATATGGATTTTATAGCGAGTTGATTTTTATCGATAGCAAGGCGCTGAAATGGACGCATAGCTGGCTACGCAACCATTTCAGCAACGCAGCCTATCGGCAAAAAACAACCGATAGAAAACCGCATCCGTGACCGCGCGAAGTATATCACCAACTTCAGTTGAGCGTAAAATATCGGTGACACTTTTACGTCAACAAGAAGCATTTCCTATGCTACTTTATGATACACTTTGATACGCATTCACTATACGCATAATATCCAAGGTTGCCAGCATGCATCATATCTATAACCATAGCGCCCCTAAAAAACCAACAAACCTTAGCATCAACAGTGACTTGCTCACAAAAGCTAGAAAGTTGAAGATTAACTTATCTGCCACCCTAGAATCTGCACTTGAAGTCCATGTTCGTCTCTCAGCACGTGAAGAATGGTTAAAAGAAAATAAAAAAGCAATAACATCCCTAAATAAACTTGCTGAAAATAATGGACTGTTTTCTGATATATATAGGGAATTATGATGCCACAATTTACTCTTTACAAAAATGAAAATAAACACTCAAAAAAAGCCTACCCCTATTTCATTGATGTTCAAAATGGTCTTTTGGATGACTTGAATTCCAGAATGGTAATTCCTCTATCCACCCAAGAAACATTGAACAACTTAAATGCAAAAAGACTATGTCCTACTATCGAAATTGATGAAGATATATTTATATTGCTAACACATCAAATGACTTCAGTACCTTGCTCTGCTTTGAGAAACAAAGTGACCTCTCTTGAGCATTACAGATATGAAATTTTAGGCGCTATAGACTTATTGTTAACAGGCATTTAATAGGAACGCACAAGAATTTAGCGCGCCATCCGTCGCTACATATCATCTTAGGACATCCATGTCCTAAGATGATATGTAGCTCGGGCGAATTAATAAAGTGCCCCAGTACGTCCTTGTATCTTCTCTTAGTCTG